>JBBTKD010000142.1:6713-17359 GCA_038059105.1 Actinomycetota bacterium
GAACCGCCCACGGGTGAACCCACGCAAGGTTATAGGCACCGACCCTGGAACCGCAGGTCCAGTGACCCAAAGAGATACGGTGGACCCTTGCCCCACAATGACCCAGCGCGTTGATCACGGAGCGACCTGCTGAACCGCCCACGGGTGAACCCACGCAAGGTTATAGGCACCGACCCTGGAACCGCACGTCCAGTGACCCCAGGGATTCGGACCTTTGCCCCATCCCGAGTAGCCATAGCCCGAGGTGGCGAAGCGCTCCCAGTTGAACTCAGGCCAGACCGCCGGACTGACTGCGCCTCCACCGCGATTGCCGAGAATCGTCTCCCGTGACTCCCAGACGAGGAGTGCGGCGATCGTGGCGTTGTACTCCGGGTTCCATATGCTGGCGTCGGCGGGAATGTTGGACTTGTCTGAGTGATACGCCCGCACCCGATCCACCCGGCTCTGCCAGTAGTAGGGCAGGTTCTGGAACAGCCCGGCTGCACCGGATCGCGAGTTCTCCGCAAACGGAACCCCATTGCTCTCGCACGCCATCACCCGCATCGCGATGTCGACCTGACCCGACACGCAGAACTCAATTCCGTTACGGGTCTCGCACTTGGTGCTGTCGAGCCCCCAATCGGCGAAGACTTCGGTAACGATCGGTCTCCACTGCTCGGCGCCGCGACGCGGGTCGTAGCCGTAGTCGGGGGGCCGCGTCGTCGTAGTAGTCGATCCGGCGGTTGTGGTGGTCAAAGCCGCGGCGAGCGCTTCCTCCTGTCGTCGGAGCTCCGCCTCTTCGGCAGCGACCCGGGCCGCCTCCTGCCGATCCCAGGCGTCCCGCACCTCAGAGAGGTGGGTGCGCGCCGAATCGAACGCAGCAAACCGCTCGGCCTCCACGGCGGAGAGTTCGATGATCCGAACCTCGGCGATCGCCAACTGATCGCGTGCCGACTCCTGGAGCGCGGCTACATCGTTCGCCGACAGCAGGGAGCGATTCAGCGCATCGCGGTCGTCCTGCGTGACGGCGGCGAGGTAGGCCACCCGGGTCGAGAAGCTGGCAACGTCACCCACGACGATGAGCTCGAGCCGACCTCCCGCCAGCATGTACATGGTGGCGATCCGGACTCGCAGGGCCGACTCGGTGTTCGTCGCCTCCGCGAGATCGGATTGGCGCCGCTCATCGAGCCGTTGCAGAGTGGCCGTCAACCGGGTTCGGGTGCTTTCGACGACCGCAAGCGCACTGCGGGCCTGGGCGAGGTTCTGTTCCGCCTCGAGGGCAGCCGCCTCGGCGGAGGTGAGGTCCGCTCGGCTGACCCCACCGACTGCCACGGCACGCCCCGCAAGCGTGGTGCCCATGAGGCTGAGGGCGAGCACGACCGCGAAGAAACGCCGCGATCCCGCCAGGGCAGGGAGGTTCATCGCCCGTGATGATATTGGAGCCTGGGAATCGTGGATCGAACGCCTGCGAGTGCGTGTTGGTGCTTCGAATCACAAGGTCTGCCTCGGTTACCGGTTGCCCGTTACCCGCTTGCGATAAGCAACTCCCTTGCGCTTCCGGTACATCCAGGCGAGTCAGATCGTCGTAGGGCGGTGCTGGCGAGCGGTGATCCCCCGACCCGAGTGTCTCTGCCTGGTTACCGTCGCCCTGCAAGTGGATTGCTCATTCTGCGACATCGCCGCCAGCCGCTCACCGGCCCCCATCGTTCACCAGTCGGAGTGGGTGACAGCCTTTCTCGACCACGCCCCGCTCTTTCCGGGCCACACACTCGTGATCCCTCGACTCCATGTTCCGACGATCGAGGACATGCCCGATGAGCTCGTCGGACCGTATTTCGCCACCGTGTCCCGAGTCGCCCGAGCAGTGCGAATGGCGACCGGGGCCCAGGGAACGTTCGTGGGGATGAACAACATCGTGAGCCAATCGGTCCCCCACCTCCATACCCATGTCGTCCCGCGAACCAAGGGCGATGGCCTGCGAGGGTTCTTCTGGCCTCGCACCCGGTACCGGGACGACACCCACCGTGAGGAGGTACGAGCGGAGATCGCCTCCCAGCTCGGGGAGTGACCGACGCTCCTCCGCGGCTGACGCGGGGTTCTCACTGCTCATCACGCGAGGCTCGCTCGCTAAGTCACGCCTGAGCAAGTGCGCTGCGCCGTCGCTGGGCGAGCCCGACGAGAGCAACCCCGAGGAGGATCACCGGAAGTCCTGCGTAGGTCCAGCCGCCGATCACTTCGTCACCAAAGCTCACCCCGAGCACGACCGCAACGACCGGATTCACGTAGGCGTATGAGGTCGCAACCGCGGGTCGGGTGTTCGCAAGGAGGTAGGCGTAGGCGGTGTAGGCAATCAGCGAACCGAACACCGCGAGGTACGCCACCGCGAGCCACGCCTTGAGACTGGGAGTGCCGACGACTTCCTCCCCCCGGATCAACCCCACCACCGTCAGGGACAAACCGCCGCCGAGCATCTGTGCCGCGGAGGCCATCAGGCCCTTGGGAAGGCGCACGCGGGACGAGATGACCGATCCGAAGGCCCACAGAATCGGCGACAGCACCATCAAGACGGTGCCCAGGGTCGAACCCTGAAAGTCGCCCTCACGGCTGAGCAAGACCACGCCAACGAGTCCAACGGCGAGACCGGCCCACTCCAACCGGTTCGGCCAGCGCCCGAAGACCCCGCTCCACAACGCGGCCCAGAGCGGCATGACCGCAACAGCCGATGCCACCAGTCCCGACCCGACTCCATTGTCCTCAGCGATCGTGACGAACCCGAGCCCGCCAATAAACAGGATCGTTCCGGTGAATGCCGCGTTCCGCCACTCGCGCGCCGTCGGGTGGATCCGACCACGTCGGAGGGCGATCGGATACAGCGCGGCGCCGGCAACGAGGAGACGCCCTCCATTCATCAGGAACGGCGGAAACCCCTCGAGTCCGTAGCGGATCACCAGATAGGTCGACCCCCACACCACGTATACGACGAGGAGGGACCAAGCCACCAGCGGGCGCTTCGAGTCTGGCGCAGGTAGGGGTTCAGTCACGACGGCCTACAACCCCAGAGAGCGCGGGTTTGTTGCAACCCGTGCGCGACCTCGACCCAGCCTTGCGCTCTGATCCCTAGCAACCCGGCGGACAACGCCACCTACCCGTTGGTGCCGATGTACTTCGGTTCGAGGAACTCGGCCATCCCGTGGTGCGAGCCTTCCCGTCCCAGCCCCGATTGCTTGACCCCCCCGAAGGGCGTGGCCGGGTCCGAGATCAGACCGCGATTCAGCGCCACCATCCCAGAGTCGAGGCGCTCCGCCACTGACATGCCGATGCGTTCATCGCTCGTGTAGACGTAGGAGATCAGCCCCATGTCGGTGTCGTTGGCCTGCTCGATCGCATGATCGATGTCGTCGAAACGCACGATCGGTGCGACTGGCCCGAAGATCTCTGCCTCGAGAATGGCGGCGCTCGGTGCCACGTCCTTGATCACAGTCGGGAGATAGAAGAAACCCTTCCTGTCGGGAGCGCGGCCGCCGGTGGTGATCGTGCCGCCGTCGGCGGCCTCCTCCACCAGCTCGGCCACCTTGTCCCGGCTTGCCTCGTTGATCAGTGGACCGACTTCGACCCCCGGTTCCATACCGGGACCAACCGTCATCGCCCCCATGGCGCGAGAGAGTCGATCGGCGAACTCATCGACGACCGGCGCGGCGACATAGAAGCGATTCGCCGCAGTACACGCCTCCCCGGCGTTGCGCATCTTGGCCTGCATCGCCCCGACCACCGCAGCCTCGAGGTCGGCATCGGCGAGGACCAGGAATGGCGCATTCCCTCCCAACTCCATCGACACGTTGAGCACCCGGTCGGCGGCGAGGATCAGGAGGGTTCTCCCCACTTCCGTCGAACCGGTGAACGACAGCTTTCGCACCCGGGGATCGGCCAGCATCGCAGACACCACCGGGCCGGAACGCCGTGCTGGCACGACGTTTACCACACCGGGCGGACACCCCGCTTCCTCGAGCGCATCGGCCACGGCCAGTGCCACCAGCGGCGTGTCTGATGCCGGCTTGAGCACCACGGTGCAGCCAGCGGCAAGCGCCGGTCCGATCTTGCGCGTTGCCATGGCGATCGGAAAGTTCCACGGTGTGACCAGGACCGACACCCCAACCGGCTGGTTGATGACGATGACCTTCTTGTCCCCGGCTGGGGACCGGTAGATCTCGCCGCGATTCCGCACCGCCTCTTCGGAGAACCAGCGGAAGAACTCGGCGCCATAGCGCACCTCGCCCACCGCATCCGAAAAAGCCTTGCCGTTCTCCCGGGTGATCAACTCGGCGAACTCCTTCTCCCGATCCATGATCAGATCGAAAGCGCGCCGCAGGATCTCGCCGCGTTGGCGCGGAGCAGTATCTGCCCAGGCTCCGAAGGCACGATGAGCGGTGGCCACGGCGGCGACACCGTCCGATTCGGTGGCACTCGCCACCTCGGCAATCACCTCCTCCGTTGCCGGATCGACCACGGGGAAGGTTGCGCGGTCAGAAGCCGCCCGCCACTCCCCGCCGATGAAGAGGGTCGTCTTGCCTTCGCCAATGAGCCGATCGAGCATGGTCATGGCGAAGATGGTATCTGGCCGCAGGAGCGGCCTATCCCGTGATCTGCTCCCAGGTCTCGTCGGACACGTTGCCGCCGCTGATCACGAGGACCGTCGGCCCCGTGAGCGGGATCCGTCCTGCGGCTACCGCGGCAACAGCGACGGCTCCCCCACCTTCGACCCGCAGACCGTGGTTGGCGCGCAGGTGTCGCATCGCTTCGGCAATCTCGTCTTCGGAAACCAGCACGACGCCGTCGACCAGGTCGCGGCACAACCGCAGCGTGTGATGGTTCTCAGGCCCCAATCCTCCGGCGAGGGCGTCGGCGAGCGTGTCCTCTTCGACGACATCGACGATGCGTCCGGCAGCGAGCGAGTCGTGCATCGCCGGACCGCGGTCCTGGCTGACCCCGTAGACCCGGAGATCCGGCCGCATCGCCTTGGCGGCAAGGGCGACACCGGCAATGAGACCCCCTCCGGAGACCGGGACCACGATCGTCGCCATGTCGGGAAGTTCATCCACGATCTCTGAGCCCAGGGTTCCCTGGCCGGCGATCACCCTGGGGTCATCGAAAGGATGCACGAACGTGGCGCCGGTTTCGGCGACGATCCGACGAGCCGCAGCATCGGCGTCATCCTGGTCGGGTCCTCCCATCACCACGCGTGCCCCCAGGCTCCGCATCGCCTCCACCTTCATGGCGGGGACCCGCTCAGAGATGCATACGGTGGCGGCGATCCCCAGGATGCGGGCGACATGGGCCACGGCCCGGCCGTGGTTGCCCGACGAAACCGCAACCACACCGGCACGTCGCTCCGCGACGTCGAGACACAACAGGGTGTTGGCCGCACCCCGGACCTTGAACGATCCCGTCTCCTGGAGGCACTCCGCCTTGAGGGACACCGAACCGCCTAGCGAATCAAACTCGGGTGCCCGGATCATCGGGGTGGTCCGAATCATTCCGGCGATTCTCAGCCGCGCCGCGACGACATCGACAGAAGTCGGCGACGCCGCGATGCTCAACCGGTGACCGTGAACGGACCAGGGATCGTGCTCCCATCGGTGAAGATCACATTGGAGAACACCGCCTCGAAGCCCTCGGCATCGGCCTGAATGATCTCGACATCACCGGTTGGCAAGAAGTCGGCACCGAGGTCGCCGACCGGACCAGGACCGTCGGGGTCGAAGTGGACGCAGATCCCGGTCCCGGCCGACCTGCAGTCGACAATGAAGGTGCCCAGCTGGCCCGTCCAGGCGGTCCCGAACACGGTGTACGCCTCGACGGAGAAGAAGAACCCGTCGACCGCGGGATCGGTGTGCACGAAGAAGAACGGATCGGACCCCCCACCCGGAGGAGCGAAGAAGATCGCGCCCTGGAGCGCAGACCAGTCGATGACGTACGACCCGTCGCCGTTGTCGGTGAGCGCACCACCGGCCCCCGTGGTAGTCGTCGTCTCCGCACCCGTCGTGGAGGCGCCTGCCGAGGTGGTCGTGTCATCACCTACCGTGGTCGATGATCCAAAGGGCCCAGCCGTGGTGGAAGAGCCCGCATTCGTGTTGCTGGTGCCGGTACCGCCTCCACACGCCGCCAGCACCAAGGTCACGGCACCGAGAACGGTCGTCATTCTGCTCATGGCTCCCCTCCGGAGAAACGTTTCCCGTGAGCGTAACGCGCCGAACCCGAAACAGTCGTCCATACAATCCCGGGGGAAGGGAGTCCGATGCCGCTCGATCCGCACGATTCGCAGCCAAAATGACCACGTTGCGCGCGGTCTTTCTCGCCGACAGCCAACTGGGGATGTACGCCACCTTTTCGGGGATGAGCGACGACGACGTCACCTCCTATGCGGCACGGGGAATGCGGGTACGCAAGGTGCCGCCCGTCACCGGCCACGAATGGGATGCCAGTCTCTATAAGCGGGCAGTTGCCGCGGTCAACGCCCTCCGACCTGATGTGGTCCTGTTCGGCGGCGACATGATCGATGATCCAAATCGCCAGGACCAGCTCGACGACTTCCTCCGCCTCTCCGCGGCGATCGACCCCGACATCCCGGTGCACTGGGCTCCCGGCAACCACGATGCCGCCCCGGATACCGTGGTTCCGACGACAGAAAGCCTCGCGGCGTATCGCGCGGTCTTCGGACCCGACTACTACACGGCCGAGGTGGGACCGGTGCGACTCGTCGTGCTCAATACCGTCGTCATCGATCACCCCGAACTCGTTCCCGACGAATGGGCGGCCCAGAACGAGTTCATCAGCGAGTCGCTCGTCGCCTCGGGGCATGAGACGATCGTGGTCGGTCACCATCCGCTCTTTGTCGATCACCGCGACGAGCCCGACACCTACTGGAATCTTCCGGGAGAACGTCGGGGACCGCTGCTCGACCAAATGCACCGGGCCGGCGTGAAACTCGTCCTCGCCGGCCATTGGCACCGCAATCGAGTGGCGCGGGACCGCGACCTGGAGATGGTGGTATCTGGACCGGTGGGATACCCGCTCGGGGATGATCCTTCGGGGTTCCGGATCATCGAGTTCTCCAGCGGGCAGCCCCCGCAGCATCGGTACCTCCCCCTCGATTGACGTACGATCACCCGATGGCGAAACCGTCGATCGTGACCGTCGACGACGATCCGCAGGTGCTCAACGCGGTGGAGCGCGACCTGCGCGCTCGCTATGCCGCCGACTACCGGATCGTCGGCGCCACCTCGGGGACAGAGGCGCTCGAGGCCGTGTTGGCCCTCAAGACGCGCGGTGACGAGGTCGCCCTCTTCCTGACTGACCAGCGGATGCCGACTATGACCGGCACCGAATTCCTGCTGAAGGCTGCACCCTCCTACCCCAATGCCCGCACCGTGCTGCTCACCGCCTACGCCGACACCGACGCCGCCATCCAGGCCATCAACGATGTCGGCCTCGACCACTACCTGCTCAAGCCGTGGAGCCCCCCGGAGGATCGCCTGTACCCCGTGCTCGACGAACTCCTCGAAGACTGGCAGGCGAGCACGGACGCCCCTTACGACGGGATTCGGGTGCTCGGCACCACGTGGTCGCCAACCACCCACGAGACCAAGGATTTCCTGGCCCGCAACCAGATCCCGTACCGGTTCCTCGACATCGAACGCGACCCGGACGCCGCGGCGATCGTCGCCGCCGGCGGCGGGGATCTGCCGGTGGTCTTGCTCCCGAACGGGAGCTCCCTCGTTCGTCCCGACCGGCGCACCCTGGCGTCGAGCGTGGGCATGCAGACGGAAGCGGCGTCCACCTTCTACGACCTCATCGTGGTTGGTGCCGGACCGGCCGGCCTCGCCGCCGGCGTGTACGGGGCATCGGAGGGTCTGCGCACGGCGGTGATCGAGCGCGACGCCACCGGAGGTCAGGCGGGAATGTCCTCGCGGATCGAGAACTACCTCGGATTCCCCAAGGGGATCTCCGGCGCCGACCTGGCGCGCCGGGCCGCCACCCAGGCGCAGCGCCTCGGCGCCGAGATCATCACCGCGGGTGACGTGACCGGGATTCGGGTGGAGGACCCGATCAAACTGGTCACCCTGGCCGACGGCAAGGAACTGGCGTGCCGGGCAATCGTCCTCGCCACGGGTATGACCACACGGACGCTGGACGTGCCGGTGTACGAGAAGTTCGCTGGTGCCGGGGTGTACTACGGCGCGGCGATCGCCGAGGCAGCCACCTATCGGGACCAGCCGGTGTTCATCGTCGGCGGAGCCAATTCCGCCGGGCAGGCGGCGATGATGTTCTCCCGGTTCTCGTCACAGGTCACGATGATTGTCCGTGGAACCAACCTCGAAGACAAGATGTCGCAGTATCTCGTCGACCAGATCCACCGCACCCCCAACATCGAGGTGGTGCTCTCGGCGGGCGTCGTCGAGGTGCGGGGAGAGCGCCGAATGGAGACGATCGTCCTCGACCGCGCCGGAACGATCGAGGAGAGGCCGGCGGCGGCGCTCTTCATCCTCGTGGGCGCAGTACCCCATACCGCGATGGCAAAGGGGGTGGTTGCTCTCAATCCCCAGGGCTTTATCGTCACCGGTGCCGACATCCCGGCGGGGCTGTGGCCCCTCGCCCGTGACCCGTTCCTCATGGAAACGAGCATCCCCGGAATCTTCGCTGCTGGCGACGTCCGCCACGGGGTGGTACGCCGGGTGGCCTCTGCGGTCGGCCAGGGCTCGGTGTGCGTCTCATTCGTCCACGAGTACCTGGCAACGGTGTGAACCGTCCTGAACGCCTCGCCGCGGTCCCGCTCTTTGCCGGTCTGAGCGCCGAAGATCTCGACCGACTGTGCCGGGGAGCGCGTGACATCGTGATCGACAAAGGCGAGCAGCTCTTCGCCGAGGGAGACCCCGGCGAAGAGGCTTTCGTGATCACCGCCGGGGAGATCGAGATCGTCAAGCACAGCGTGGGACGCGACGTGCTGCTGGCGGTGCGCCGGGAGGGCGAGGTGATCGGCGAGATGTCACTGCTCGAGGAGGCGCCGCGGATGGCGACGGCCCGAGCCCGAACTCCCGTGACTGCCATCGCCATTCCCCGTCAACGCCTCGACGAGCTGCTCGATTCGAGCTTGACCGCGGCTCGCGCCATGTTCGGCGTGCTCTTGGCCCGGTTTCGTGAGACGGAAGCGCGGCTCCGCCAGAGCGAGCGGATGGCGCAGCTGGGCACCCTCACCGCGGGCCTGGCCCACGAGTTGAACAACCCGGCGTCTGCGGTGCGCAGCGCAGCCACGGATCTCGATGCCGCGGTCGATGCCTATGTCTCCGCGCGGGCGATGCTGGGCGCGGAGCTACCGACCGGACTTGAAACACTTCTGGTCATGGCCGTCGACCCCACCGTACGGCCCCGCCTCGACCCGATTGCGCGCAGCGATGCCGAGGCGGCAATGGAAGCCTGGCTCGGAGCAGCCGACATTGTCGAGCCGTGGCGGTGTGCCCCGGCGCTCGTCACCTCGGGCGTCGAGCCCTCGGCGCTCGCCGGCTTTGCCGCGGCACAACTCGGTCAGGTGGTCGCCCTGCTCGTCGCCGCGAGCAACGCCCACGAGTTGTTGTTCCAGATCGTCGAGGGATCAAGCCGGATGTTCGACATCGTGAGTGCCCTCAAGTCCTACTCGTTCCTCGACCGGGCACCGGTCCAGGAGGTGGACGTGCTTCGCGGAATCGAGGACACCGTGTTGATCATGCGCACCAAGATCGGAGACATCTCGGTCGTTCGCTCCTTTGCCGAGATCCCGCTCATTCCGGCGTACGGGTCGGAACTGAACCAGGTGTGGACCAATCTGATCGACAACGCGGTCGACGCCATCCGCGAGGGCGGGGGTGGCACGGTCACGATCCGTGCGCGCGTGGACAACGACTCGGTGATCGTCGAAGTCGAAGATGACGGGCCCGGGATCCCCCCGGACGTGGTCCCCCGCGTCTTCGACTCGTTCTTTACCACCAAGGCTCCGGGGAAAGGGACCGGACTCGGCCTCGACATCTCCTACGGCATCGTGGTGCACCGCCATGGCGGCGAGATCACCGTCGACACCGAACCGGGGCGAACGACGTTTCGCGTTGCGATCCCTGTTGCCGGACCGCCGGAATAGTCTGTCGCCGATGGACACAGCTTGTGAACACCTTGTCGCGGTTCGGGCCGACCCCAAACCGGACGGGGGGTGTGGCCCTTGCCTGGAGCGGGGCGACACCTGGGTGCATCTTCGGTTCTGCGTGACCTGCGGAGCTGTGGGTTGCTGCGACCAGTCGAAGAATCGACACGCCCGGGCCCATGCGGCATCGACCGGCCACCCGGTGGCCCGATCCAAAGAGCCAGCCGAGATGTGGGCTTGGTGCTACCAGCACGAGGCCGGGATCGCCGTCGACGGAGCCGAGACCTGGGCCTGAGCCGCGCTCGCCCCATACAATCGCCATTCGGGGCCCGTAGCTCAGCCGGTTAGAGCAGCGGACTCATAATCCGTCAGACGCAGGTTCGAGTCCTGCCGGGCCCACCGTGCCGTCGGCTCTTCGGCTAACGCCTCATCGCGATGTCGGCCGGGTCCCTGCCCGGCCGACCGTGGACCCTCAGATCATCGACCGCTTCGCGTTCTATCCGGT
>JBBTKD010000143.1:0-2440 GCA_038059105.1 Actinomycetota bacterium
GCATAGAAGGCGCGATAGGCCAGGGAGTGCCCATCGATCAGGGCGAGAGTCGGCATTCGGGAGGATGGTAGGAGTCAGGCACCAGGCACCAGGCGTCAGGCACCAGGCATCAGGCACCAGCCGGAAATCACCAAACAATCCTTCCAACGTCGCTCGGGTGAACACCGTTAGCCGAGTCGTAACCGGAGGGCGATCTTGCAGTTCTGGTGCCTGGAACCTGGAGCCTGGTGCCTGTTTGTGCCGGGAGGGGGACTCGAACCCCCACGAGCTTGCGCTCAACGGATTTTGAGTCCGCCGCGTCTGCCATTCCGCCACCCCGGCTAGGGCGCAGGATGATACGACTCGCGCCTCGGCTCCGACACCCACCCGTACGATGCGCCAATGCGACGCACAGAGAAGCGCCTGTTCGCGCTGACTGATGAGATAGCCCGGCTTCATGAGGAGCTTCGCCAGACCCAGGCCGAACTCGATGTGCTTCAGCATCTCGATGACGACGCCGTCCGCGATGCCGCCGTCGGGGGCCCGGTCGAACGCGAAGACGCCCGGGAGACAACTCGGGACGTCGAACGATTCCGGCGTCTCGTGATCAACCTCTCTTCTACGATCGATCGCCTCGAGGCGCAGCGCGCCGCCCTCATGACTCGACTCGACCGCGCAGGCACCGAAGGCTGACCCTGATTTCTGGCTGGTGCCTGGTGCCTGGAGCCTGATGCCTCCTGGGTTATCCCCGAAACCCATTCGTAATCGGGAGTCTGCGGTCGCGACCCAGCGCCTTTGTCGTGATCTTGACTCCTGGTGCAGCCTGGCGCCTCTTGTACTCGTTGCGGTCGACCATCCGTGCGACGCGCTCCACTGTCGCCACGTCGAAACCTTCGGCGACGATTTGGGTGATGCTGCGATCACGCTCGATGTAGGCGCGGAGGATCTTGTCGAGAGTGTCATACGGCGGTAGCGAGTCCGTGTCGAGCTGTCCGGGACGCAGTTCGGCCGAGGGCGGCTTGTCGAGCGTCGCTTGTGGGATCACCTCTCCATGTCGGTTGCGCCAGTGGGCCAATTCGTAGACCAGCGTCTTCCAGACGTCGAGGAGCACGGAGTAGCCCCCGACCATGTCGCCGTAGATCGTGGCGAATCCAACGGACATCTCCGACTTGTTGCCGGTGGCCACGACCATATGTCCGAACTTGTTGGACAGTGCCATGAGGATCGCCCCTCTGATCCGTGCCTGAAGGTTCTCCTCGGTGACGTCCTGTCCCGTGTCGGCAAACACTCCCTCGAGGGTCGAGAGGAAGCCTGTGAACGGTGGCTCGATCGGGATCTCGTCGAACCGGATTCCGAGGTTCGACGCCAGAACCCGCGAGTCCGCGATGGAGCCCGCGCTGGAAAAACGCGAAGGCATCGTGACTCCCCATACCGCTGATGGGCCGAGAGCGTCGGAGGCGATGGTGGCCGTGAGCGCAGAGTCGATGCCGCCCGACAGACCGACGACGACGCCGCGGAACCCGTTCTTGCGAACGTACCCCCCGAGGCCGCACACGAGTGCGCTGTACACCTCGGCAACCTCGACGAGGGGATCGTGGGAATCAGGTGGTGGCTCCGGATCTCCTTCGAGGAGGTCGCCGGTCGACACCACGGTGGCTTCGATTCCGGATCGTCCCTCGTCACGGAGCGGGACGTCGACCCAGAACCGTTCCTCGACGAATTGCTCCGCGCGATACAACAGCTTCCCGGAGCTGTCGAACACCATGCTCTGTCCGTCGAAGACCAGCTCGTCCTGTCCCCCCACGAGGTTCAGGTAGACGACAGGCACTCCGGCTTCGCGGGCCCGGGTGGCGAGCATCGCTTCACGCTCCCGGCCCTTGCCCCGGTGATACGGGGAGCCATTGATGTTGACGAGTATGTCGGCGCCGTTGGTCGCCTGGAGCGCCGGAGGCCCATCGGGTACCCAGATGTCTTCACACACCGAGACACCAACGACGACCCCGTTGATCTCCCACAGCGCACCGGGGTCACTGCCCACCGCAAAGTATCGATCCTCATCGAAAACCCCGTAGTTGGGCAGGCGACACTTGTGATAGATCCCGCGCACCCTCCCACGCTCGATGAGGGCCGCGGCGTTGTGGACGCGGACGTGGCCTGCATCGTCAGGGGGTAGTGACGACCGATCCACAAAGCCGACCACGGTCGTCGTATTGCCGGCGGTCTTCGCCAATCGATGCAGGGCTTCGATGTTTGCGTTCACGAAACCCTCGCGCAGCACCAGATCCTCAGGTGGGTAACCGGTGATCGCCAGTTCCGGAAGGAGGAGGACATCGGCCTGACACTCCTCCGCCCAGGCCATCGCCTGGCGGATGATCTCGGTGTTGCCGTCGATGTCGCCGACGGTGAGATCCGCCTGGGCACACGCCACGCGGAGGAAGTCGGTCATGCGAACCAGGCTAGG
>JBBTKD010000144.1:0-4595 GCA_038059105.1 Actinomycetota bacterium
CCGGTCGGGGCGACGTTCTCGACGCCCGAGGGGACGGTGCTCATCGATCAGAACCGTTGCATCGGCTGCCGCATCTGCATGGCGGCCTGCCCCTACGACCGGCGGTTCTTCAATTGGGGGGATCCCCCGGTTCCTCCGGAATCGCTCCTCGCCGATCACTCGGCGGAGCATCAAGCGCCGGCGCAACGGGGAACGGTCATGAAGTGTGACTTCTGCCCAGACATGGCGCGGGCGGGAACCCTCCCGTTCTGCATCCAGGCATGCCCCAATAGCGCCATCTACTACGGCGACCTCGAGGAGGACATCGCCACCAACGGCGTCGGGATCGTACGCGCCTCGCGCTTTCTCAGCGAGAACTCGGCGTATCGGCTCAAGGAGCACCTCGGTACTGAGCCTCGGGTGTTCTACATCCCCGGCCACGGAGAACTCGTCGGACGCGACCCGTACCACGCCGGCCGCGAGGAGACGGTGTGGCCGTGGGTGCGACGCGCGGAGGGATCCACGACATGGAGCCGATGAGTCGTTGGCGCGAGCGCCTACAGCAGAAAACGCTTCAGCCACTCCTGCGGACGACCCCGCTGTACAAGGCCTGGGTCGCCTTCCTGCTCATGGTGCTCGCCTGGGGCGGGTACGCCTACACCCAGCAGTGGCGACACGGTCTGGTCGTGACCGCCATGCGCGACCGGATCTCGTGGGGGTTGTACATCTCGCTGTTCGTGTTCTTCATCGGTATCAGCCACGCCGGGACCCTGATCTCGGCGATCCTGCGAGCGTCGCATGCCCGCTGGCGGGCACCGGTGACCCGAATGGCCGAGTTCATCACCGCGGTCGCCCTGGTGACCGGAGCGTCGTTCGTGCTGATCGACATGGGCCGTCCCGACCGCATCTTCAACGTGTACCTCTACGGCCGTTGGCAATCGCCGATCATGTGGGATGTCATTGCCGTCACCACGTATCTCACGGCGAGCGTGCTGTACCTGTACACGCCGATGATCCCCGATCTGGCGATGTTCCGGGATTCTCTGACGGACAAAGTGGGACCAATCCGTCGATGGTTCTATGAAGCGGCTGCCCTCAATTGGGTGGGCGGAAGCGGTCAGAAGAAGGCCCTGACACGGGGGATCGCGGTGCTCATGGTCGTCATCATCCCCATCGCGGTGTCGGTGCACACCGTGGTGTCGTGGATCTTCGGCATGACGCTGCGGGTGGGATGGAACACCAGCATCTTTGGGGTCCTCTTCGTAGTGGGAGCGATCTTCTCGGGGGTGGCGACGCTCGTCATCGTGATGGCGATCCTGCGTCGCGTGTACCACTGGGAGGAGTACATCACCGAGAAGCACTTCCGCTATCTCGGGTACCTCCTCGGTGCCTTTGCCGCGATCATGATCTACGTCAACATCACCGAGTACATGACGGCCGGCTTCAAGCTGGAGGAAGGCGAGGAGTTCGCCTTCCGTCAGTTGTTCCTCGGCAAGTTCTCCTATCTGTTCATCTTCTACCTGTTCGGCGGACTGGTCGTCCCGGTGATCCTGATGCTGTACCGGAGGACGCGCACGGTCGCCGGCGTGGTCACCGCGGCGGTGCTGGTGGACGTCGCCATGTTCGTCGAGAGGTATTTCATCGTCGTCACCGGCTTGCGGGTTCCGCTCATGCCGTATGAGCCGGCCGACTACTTCCCTTCGTGGGTGGAATGGTCGGTCCTCGCCGGTGGCTTTGCGTTCTTCGCGCTCGCCATCACGCTCGCGGTGAAGCTGTTCCCGATGCTGGCGGTGTGGGAGATGATCGAAGAGAAGGAGCAGGCACTCGGAGAAGACGTCATGCGCGAGCTGGTGAGAACCGGTGTCGTCGATCTCGAGAATCCGGCTGCGCTCCCGAATCCAAGGGGGAGCCTGTCATGAAGACGAACACCCGACCGGAGCTGCGACGTTTGGGACCGATCACGGGGCTGGTGGTGGCGGTGGTTCTGCTGATCCCGGGAATCGCTCAGGCCGGCGAGATCACGGTGTCTGTCGGCGCCCCGAGTTCGGCGGAAGTGGGAAGCACCGTCGAGGTGACGGCGACGGTGGTCGTCGACGGACGGCCCGTCATCGGGGCCGAGGTCTCGCTCTCATACCTCGCTTCATTCGGTGGCGTCGAGGACCTGGCCGAGCTCGACCGGGCCACCACCGGCGACGACGGTGTCGCCGTGCTCTCCTACGAGCAGCGAGCGGCGGACAACGGCGAGATGCGGGTTCAGTACCTGGGACCGGAAGACGGTCCCGTCGATCCCGTGGTGTTCGGTATCACAGTCGAACCCGGCGGTGTTCAGCAGTATCAGTCACAGGTGGGTGTCACCATCCCCTGGTTGAGCGATACGGTCGTCATCGGACTCATCACCCTGCTGTGGTCCGTCATCGCCTTCTCCGCATTCCAGCTCGTGCTCATCGGTCGGCGTGGTGAACGGCCGGTTGGCGCCCTGGTGAGGTCGGAGGTTCCGGCCGCGGCCGAGGAGGGATCGGTGTGGATCGGCACACTGCTCGCCTTTGCCGCCCTCATCACGGCGACGGGCATGGTGATCGTGTTCGTGAGGAGTCCGCTCACCCACGGGAATCTCAGTGATCCGGGCCACGATGGACGGACACCGGTTGGATTCCTCGGAGAGGAGTATCCCTACACCGGCTTCGGGTTGGCGAAGATCACCGATACCGGCGACCCGGTGCACGACGGGTCGGCACTGTGGATTCGCGCCGGGTGCGCGGCGTGTCACGGGCTGAGCGCCACAGGCGGGAGCGTCGGACCGGACGTGTCCGACCTGGAGTCGCTGTCGGACTTTTCCCGGGACGCCAGGCGAGGCCCCGATGCCATGCCCGGCTACGCCGCGGCCACGCTCTCCGACACCGCACTGGCGCAGATCTACCAGTGGCTCGACGCTGGCAGTCCGGCATGGCCTCACCCGTAGGGAAACGCGGACGCAGGATGCCCGATGCAGGACGGGTGTCCACTCGTGCTCACGGGGGGCGCCTCGTCTTCGTGGTGAACCCGGTGAACGCCAAGCGGAACTGGATGTCTCGGTTTGCCTGAGGGCAATCACGGGGGAGGGCCTTGCGCTAGCCTTTCACAAAGACACATGTGGAGGGGCATGGGACATTTCCTCCGGGGACCGTGGGTCTGGGGATTGGCGGCCGTTTCCGCCGGGGCGGGCGCGGCGCTCGCCCTGACGCTCGGTGCCGGGATGTTCGCTCCGGTTCCAATCCCATCCACGGTGCTTTCGCGCGGTTCTCCGGACAACCGCGACGCCAGTGCGGTTGATCTACCGCTCGAGCAGTAAGAGAAGCTGAATAGGGTCGTCGTGGGACTCGGGTTGCCGCCAGTAGAGCGCACAGTCCTCCTGGCCGCAGCGGATGGGGAACAGCCAGGCCGATCCGTGTTCTCCAACGACCCTGTTCTGGCGAGCCCAGGCGCTGCCGGGGTCAGCGGTCAACCGCCGGATGGCGTCGTCGACACACTCCGCCGCCGGGTCGCTGAGGCGCTCATACCGCTCAAGGAATTCCGGAGTGGCAACGAACTCCATACGTGGGGATTCTAGTGCCCTATGAGGGAAAAAAGGAATTACCCATCTAACCCATTACGGGCTAGTGTATGCTTCGAGCGTACGCCCAACGAGGACTGCAACACGATGACGCACAACCCCGAACGCGTGATTCTCGACGTCGATGAACGGGGGCGTGTCTCCCTCGGCAAGCTCGGCTTTCGGTCAATGCAGCTGGTGGCGGACACCACGAGCGACGGCGGGCTGATTCTTCATCCGGCCGTGGCGATGACTCCCGCGGAGGCGGCTCACTATCGGGATCCTGAAGCCGTGCGACTGTTCGATCAGGCGATGCTCTCGGCCTCCCAACGCCGACTGAAGGATTTCGACCTTCGATCCGATCCATCTCCCCCAGGGGAGTGAGGCGGATCCGCGTGACTCTTGCGAGCTTCGAATCGATCTGATATGTGTATGGTATGCGCATGGCCAGGGTCAATGTCTACCTCCCCGATGACCTCGCCGAGGAGGCGCGGGCGTCAGGCATCAACGTGTCGCAGGTGACGCAGCAAGCGCTGCGTGCCGCGCTGGCGGGGAGCCGAACGAATGCGTGGCTCGCCAAGGTCAGGAAGCTCCCGCCCACGGGGATCACGACAGCCGAAGTCGTCGAGGCAGTGAACCAGGTCAGGGACGAGATGGAACGTGGGCGTGCCTGACGTCGTTGTGGATGCCTCGTCGATCGTGGAGCTGTTGCTCGGTGGGGCCGCCGGAGACGCAACCGAACTCCGACTACGCGACTGTGCCCTGCACGCCCCGGCCCATCTCGACGCCGAGGTCCTCTCGGCTCTGGGACGCCTGCATCGCGCCGATCGCCTCTCGGCCCGTGCCGTGCACGTCCGCCTCGAGCGATTCATCGCGACACCGATCGAACGTCACCCGCTCGCTCCGCTGCTCGAGGCGGGGTGGCGGTCGCGTGCCAATCTGCGTCTGCAGGATGGCCTCTACGGCGCCCTCAGCGATCTCCTCGACGCACCGGTGATCACTACCGATCGGCGATTGGCGGGTGCCTTGAAGTCCGCCGAACTGATCG
>JBBTKD010000145.1:0-4982 GCA_038059105.1 Actinomycetota bacterium
GGCCGGCATGGGGCAGGGGCCCATAGTCCAGAGTCAATGGTCGATAGTCACACGCGCCGCGCTGCCATCAGGACGATGGACTAGTGGCGAACGGGCTATCCCGTTCGCTCGACCTCTGAGGTGGGTTCCGCTGGGGTTTCGGGCCGTACTTTCGGTTTGAGACCGGGGAGGATGCTGCGTCGCGGAGCGTCACCGCGGCGCCCACCCGAGGGAAGCGGAACCCGTGGGCGGCTCACGATCGGACCGGTGGTCTCTTCCAGAACGATCACTTCGATCCCGCCAACCAGGTCGCTGATGAGGTTGTACACCACCGCACCCAGCGTAAGGAAACCGGTCATCGCGATCGTGCCTACCACGGCGAGCAGCACCACGATCCTGAAGTACACCGCGCCATCGAGGTTGATGCCGTTCTCGATTCCGATGAGGAGGGCGAGGTCGTTGATCCTCTCGGGTATGCCGGCGTTGACGAAGATCGCCCAAAAGATCACGGTGCCCAGCACGAAGATGAGTGCCATGATCGTGTTGAAGACCAGGGTGACCTTGAGAACGGTCCACGGGTCGATCTTGCGAATCACACGCCGCACGCGTTGAACGGCCATAGAAGACGAGGTTAACGGTGGTAGTGAGCTTTGAGGGGGAATGGGAAGGAGTCTTCAGTCTTCAGTCTTCAGTCCTCAGTCTTCAGTCTTCAGTCTTCAGTCTTCAGCCAGACGACGCCAGGCGGGATCTGGCTGAGCACTGATGACTGATGACTCCGTTCGGAGCTTCGCTCCGAACGAGCTATTCCCCATCCACTTCCGGCGGTACCAGGGCGAACGCCGAGATCTGGGCTCCTTCGGATGTGTTCATCACTTTCACGCCTGATGCGTCGCGCTTCTGCCGTGAGATCGAATCGGCGGGCATGCGGATCACCACACCATCGGTCGAGGTGACGAAGATCTCAGACTTCGGCGGGAGGGCCCTGGCGGCGACGAGCGTGCCTCGTGCCTTCGTGAGTTTGATCGCCTTGACTCCCATCCCTCCCCGGCCCTGACGACGGAACTCGCTGACCTTGGTTCGCTTGCCGTAACCGCCACTGGTGAGCAGCAGAACTTCCGAACCGTCGCGTTCCGAGGCTGCAGAGACGACGCGGTCTCCTTCGCGCAGACGGATTCCGTGAACTCCCTGGGTGTCGCGGCCCATCCCGCGGATGTCCGTCTCCTTGAAACGGATGCCGGCACCCTCGGCGGTGAACATGAGCACGTCGTTCTTGCCCATCGTCGTGCGCACCGCCACCACCTCGTCATCCGCCTGGAGTTTGATGGCAATCAGCACCGCGTTGCGACTGTCGTACTCCTTGAACTCGGTCTTCTTGATCTGGCCGAGCTTGGTGGCGATCACCAGATACCGCGACGTCTCGTAGTTGCGGGTGTCGATGATCGCCTCGATCACCTCGTGGGGTTCAAGGGGCATCACCGATTGGGCGAGTACACCCTTGGCCGTGCGGTCCTTGCGAGGAATCTCATGCGCCTTGATCCGATAGACCTTCCCGCGGTTGGTGAAGAACAACAGATAGGCATGAGCGGTCGTATGGACGACGTGATGGATGACGTCGTCCTCGCGCAAGTTCTCCGCCTTCACGCCGCGACCCCCGCGCCCCTGGCTCTTGTAGGCCGAAGCATTCACGGCCTTCACGTATCCGTTGGCGGTGACAGTGACCACGATCTCCTCATCGGCGATCAGGTCTTCGAGCGACATGTCCCCTTCGTCGGGGACGATCTTGCTGCGTCGTACGTCGGTAAACTTCTCTCTGATCTCCTTGAGTTCGTCACCAATCAACCCCCGGCGCTTCGTAGGACTCTTGAGTAGTCCGTTGAGGTACTTCATGAGCTTCTGGAGCTCGGCGTGCTCGTCGCGCAGCTTGGAGGTTTCCAACTCGGTGAGGCGGCGCAGCGGCATGTCGAGGATGTGGGTGGCTTGGATCTCGCTGAGCTCGAATCTCTCCATCAAAGTCGTGCGGGCGGCGTCGGTGTCGGACGAACCGCGGATGATCTCCACGACCTCATCGATGTTGTCGAGGGCGATGAGCAGGCCTTCGAGGATGTGTGCCCTTGCTTCGGCCTTGGCGAGGCGGAACTTGGTGCGACGCTCGACCACGACCATCTGGTGATCGATGTAGTACCCGATCATCTGGGCGACGTTGAGGGTGTGCGGCACCCCGTCGACCAGGGCAACCATGTTGACGCCGAAGGTCTCCTGAAGCTGAGTGAACTTGAAGAGCTGGTTGAGCACCACCTGGGGCACGGCGTCGCGCTTGAGTTCGATCACGAGCCGGGTGCCGTTGCGATCCGACTCGTCGCGCAGGTCGGCAATGCCCGTGAGTTTCTTGTCTCGCACCAGGTCGGCGATCTTCTCCATGATCCGATCGCGTGACACCTGGTACGGAATCTCGGTGACAACGATGCCGGTGCGGCCCTTGCGGATCTCCTCGACCTCGGTGACCGCACGCATCTTCACGGAACCCCGTCCCGTGAGCAGGGCGTCGCGAACTCCCTTGTTCCCGAGGATGTACCCCCCGGTCGGAAAGTCGGGTGCCTTGATGAACTTGGTGAGGGTTGCGGCGGTGGCGTCCGGGTGTTCGATCATGTGGAGAGCGGCGTCGATCACTTCGCCGAGGTTGTGTGGCGGAATGTTGGTCGCCATCCCGACCGCGATGCCAGTAGATCCGTTCACCAGGAGATTGGGGAACCGGGCGGGAAGCACCGTCGGCTCCTGGCGCTCCCCCGAGTAGTTGTCCTGGAAGTCGACGGTGTCCTCGTCGAGTCCGTCGAGCAGATGCATCGCCAATTTCTCGAGACGCGCCTCCGTGTAGCGCATCGCCGCCGGCGGGTCGTCGACCGTGCCGAAGTTGCCCTGCGGCTCGACCAGGGGGTAGCGGCTGGCGAAGTCCTGGCCGAGCCTCACCATGGCGTCGTAGATCGCCTCGCCACCGTGCGGATGGAACCAACCCATGACGTCACCCACGACGCGAGCGCTCTTGCGAAACGGGGTGCCGGGACGGATACCCGTGTCGTACATCGAGAACAGGATTCGGCGGTGCACCGGCTTGAGCCCGTCGCGAACATCGGGGAGTGCCCGCGACACGATCACGGACATGGCGTACTCGAGGAAGGAGGTCTTCACCTCCTGCTCGATATCGATCAGATCAATCCGGCCGCCGTGTTCGCGGTCAGTCATCGGTCGGTCCTGACCCTACGAACGCGTTCTCCCGTATGCCGTCAGCGCGGCTCGCTAGCAATGAGCAATGAGCAATGAGCAATGACGCGACAGAGGTGATTGCCACCGGGTAACGGGAAACGGGTAACGGGTAACGGGTAACGGCCGCGCGAGGAACGGGGAGTGGTGAGCGTCCCATTAGAAATCGAGGAATCTCACGTCTTTGGCGTTTCTCTGGATAAAGGCGCGACGGGCTTCGACGTCGTCTCCCATCAGCACCGAGAAGATGTCGTCGGCCAACGCGGCGTCTTCGAGACCGACCTGGAACAACACCCGGGCCCCGGGATCCATCGTGGTCTCCCACAACTGGTCGGCATTCATCTCGCCAAGACCTTTGTACCGCTGAATCGACGGCTTCTTGCCGTTGAGCCCACCCTTGACCTCGTCTAGTTCGTGGTCGGAGTAGGCGTACACCACATCCTTGCCTGTCTTCACCTGGTAGAGCGGTGGCTGCGCCACGTACACGTACCCGGCCTTGATCAGTTCGACCATGTGCCGGAAGAAGAAGGTAAGGATGAGGGTGCGAATGTGGGCACCATCGACGTCGGCGTCGGTGAGGATCACCACCTTGTGGTACCTCGCCTTGGCCCCGTCGAACTCGTCTCCTATCCCCGTGCCGATGGCGGTGATGAGCGCCTGGATCTCGGTGTTTTCCAGAACTTTTGGTAAGCGCGCCTTCTCGACGTTGATGATCTTGCCCCGAATGGGGAGTATCGCCTGGAACTCGCTGTTGCGTGCCTGCTTGGCAGATCCGCCTGCCGAGTCGCCCTCGACGATGAAGAGTTCGCTCTCGGCTGGCTCCCGTGACGAGCAATCGGACAGCTTCCCGGGAAGTCCGGAAGATTCGAGCAGGCTCTTACGCCGGGTCAGGTCGCGCGCTGCCCGGGCGGCGAGCCGCGCTCGCGACGCCTGCATGCACTTGTCGACGACCTGGCGCGCCTCTCCTGGATAGCGGGCGAGCCACTCCGGAAGAAGCTTGTTGAGGGCCACTTCGACCGTAGAACGGATCTCGGTGTTGCCCAGCTTGGTCTTCGTCTGACCTTCGAACTGCGGTGCCCGAAGTTTCACTGCAACGACTGCGGTGAGGCCCTCGCGCACGTCCTCACCGACCAGGTTCTCTTCCTTCTCTTTGAGCATTCCCCGCTCGCGGGCGAAGTCGTTGATCGCCCTCGTGAGCGCCTTGCGGAAGCCCTCCTCGTGAGTGCCTCCCTCGATCGTGTTGATGTTGTTGGCGAACGACAACACGTTTTCGTTGTATGAAGTGGTCCACTGCAGGGCAACGTCGATCTCGGCGTCGCTGCCGACATCGGTGAATGAGATCACGTGGGCGTGGAGCGGTTCCCGCTTGGTGTTGAGGTGCTTGACGAAGTCAACAAGCCCGCCGGTGTAGCGGAAGGTGTCGACCGCTCCCTCGCCCCGTTCGTCGACGAGGCGGATCTCCAGACCCTGGTTGAGGAAGGCCATCTCCCGGAGTCGGTAGGCAACGATGTCGTAATCGAAGGTCGTGGTCTCCTTGAAAATCGCCGTGTCGGGGCGGAAGGTCACGGTGGTGCCGTTCTTCTTGGCCGGCTTGCCCTTCTTCAGCGGTCCCGTCGGCTTTCCGATGTGGAACGACTGATCCCACGAGAACCCGTCACGAACGACGTTCACCTCGAGTTCGCTGGAGAGGGCGTTCACCACGGAGAGGCCGACGCCGTGGAGTCCGCCGGACACGGTGTACGCCCCGG
>JBBTKD010000146.1:0-4074 GCA_038059105.1 Actinomycetota bacterium
CCCGGCTTGGTAACCATCGCCCAAACGACCACGAACAGGATGAGAAGGTTGAACCTGCTGACGATCGCGATCTTGCGCATCAACACTCCGGCCTCGGGTCCCTGTCCCGCTTCCATCAGCTTCACCGCCTTGCGGATCCGCGGGACGAGGTAGATCGCCACCGTCAAGAAAGTCAGGGCGATACCGATGGTGCCGATCCCGATCCAGGTCTGCTCGTAGTCGAACGCCGCGACCTCCTCGACCATGAGTGACCCAAAGACATAGGCGATCAACGCCGCCGGCAGGAAGATCCACGTCGAGATGAACCGCATGTCTCTGGCGAACCCCAACCGATGCGCCGGTTCGGCATTCTTCATCCGGAACGCAACCACCGCCGCCGTCGTGCCCCCGCCGACCCACACCATCGCGGCGAGGACGTGGATGAACTTGAACAATTCGACCTTGGTCATGCCTCTACCTCCGGCGGGAGAAGATAGCCGAGCGGTGCCGGCCCAAGCCGCTTCACCGACGATCCCGTAGGATGCCCGACCCAGGGCGGGCAGGGACAATCGGCGGAGGGTTCATGAAGCGTTCTGCACGAATCGGTGCCTTGGCCGCAGCGCTGGCGCTCATGGTTGTGATCGCTCCGGCTGCGTATTGCTCACCGGGGCGATCTACGGATTCCTGAGTCCCGGATTCGGTTTCAACACCGCCAGCCTGTATCTGCTCCTGGCGATGACGATCGGGATCGCATCCGTCACGTATGTGAGCGAGGGTGGAGCTGCATGGTTCTCACAGCGCCACCTCAAGGTGCCGGCCGGGGTTCGGGTTCACACCGGCGCCGTCCTTGTTGCCCTCGTCTGCGTCGTCATCTCGCGCCTGATCGACTTCAAGCCAGGCATCGTCTACGGATTCATCGCCTCCACGGTGTTACTGGTTCCGATCGCACTCGATCGGAACCAGTCGGGACGGATGGCCATGTACCCGATGCTGATGCTGCTCGGCACGGCGATGACGGCCTGGCTCCTCCTCGGCTGGGTCCGAGGAGACGGCGGCGGAGGCGGCTGGGCGAATCAACTGGCGCAGGCACTACTCGCAGGCATCTTCGTCGGCGGGATCGAGGGTGTGATGTACAACCTGGTGCCGATCGCCTTCCTCGATGGCCGAGCGATCTTTGAATGGAAGAAACCCGCCTGGATCGCCATGTTCGGGGTATCGACCTTCCTGTTCTGGCAGCTGCTGATCAACCCCGACGGCAGCTACTTCGACTTCCGCGAGACCGGAGTGACCCTGGTCCTGGTGGTGGCCGCGGTCTACGCGCTCGTCACGGCGGCAACGTGGTCCTACTTCCGCTGGCGCAACGCGCAGATACCGGCGACCACGAGCTGAGTGCCTCAGCCCGTGAGTTCAACGTCGAAACTCGGTTGACTCCCCGCTCGCAATGACTCGGCGCGTACTGTTCCGCAATGCCGAAGTGCGGGCACTGCCAGAGACGTCTCTCTAGGGAAGAGATAGCTGCCCACTTCGGCATCTACCCCGTGGTGCGATCCCAGATCTCACACGACGCGGATCCGGGACCGACGCGGAAGGCGGGCGAACCAGGTGCTGGCGATCCTCGCATGGAGAAAAAGGATCTGCCTGAGCCCCACGACTCTTCGTTGCGACGAGAGACCAGGAGCACCACACAAGGTTTCCCGCCAAGCCCAGAAGTGGTGGCGCGAGTCGGCATATGCCAGGCCTGCGGAGTTGGGTACGGTCGTGATGGTACCTGCAACTGCCGGTGACCTTTGATGCTGGCGAGCCTGTCTTCGCCCAATTGCGAATTGCGAATTGCGAATTGCGGAGGCGGCCTTCGGCCGCCGACCTCTTCCCGTGGGCGCTACTGGGATTGAACCAGTGGCCTCTGCCGTGTGAAGGCAGCGCTCTCCCGCTGAGCTAAGCGCCCTGGAGTTGCGAACCATCGATGCACAACTCGTCAGCGATTGTAACCCCCGTATCCTCCGTCGCCGTGAGACGCGATGAGTTCGAACTGCTGGTCGATGAGGCGCTCGCTGATCTCCCGTCGTGGGTCACCGACGCCGTCGACAACCTGCAGGTCGTCGTGGAGGATTGGCCGACGCCAGCGCAGGATCCCAGCGGTGTCACCTTGCTCGGGTTGTATGAAGGAGTGAACCTCCACGATCGGGCGAGCGGGTACTCGGGGTTTCTGCCCGATCGGATCACGCTGTTTATGGGGCCGCACCTCGGTCTGCGGCTCCCGCCGCGGCGGCTGCGGGCTCAGATCCGCAAGACGGTGCTCCATGAGGTGGCGCACCACCTCGGGATCGACGACCAGCGCCTCGGCGAGCTCGGGTACTAGTCAAGGCCGACGCCGCCGGAGCCGATGCCTGAGGGGTGGACGCTCCCTTTGGTGATCCCTACCGCGCCTGTGAAGACGGCCGTTGCAACCACGACCTGGCGCGGGCGGTCGGCATCGCCGAGTTGTGGGGTTCCGACGGTCCATTCTCTCCCGGCCACCTCGTTGTCAACCTCGGCGTTCGTCGTCCGGTTCTCTTCGACGACGATGAGACCCCCGCCGTTCAACAGCGCTGGGCGGTCTGACGACGGCGCGGCGCCGCCTCAGGGTTGGTAACTTTGCTTCGTACACCCGAGGAGAGTGCATGGCGAAGCTGGACAGCCTCAAGGGCATCGGTGACACACAGATCGCACGGCTTGAAAAAGCCGGGATCAAGAGCACTGACGCTCTTCTGAAGTGGGGAAGCACCCCCGACGGCAGATCCGAAATCGCGGAACTCACCAAGATTTCGACGCGCCGCATCGCCGATTGGGTGCATCGTTGCGACCTGATGCGGATCAGGAGTGTCGACGACGACTACGCCCGTCTGCTGGTTCGGGCTGGCGTATCCGGGGTCGTTGACCTCAGCACCCGAAATCCCCAGGAACTCGCCGGCGAAGTCGAGATTGCCCAGGCCATGGAGCGCATGGAGAAGAAGATTCCTCGCGAAGCGACGCTCGGCAAGTGGATCGAGCAGGCCCGCCTCATGCTGCGACACGTCTGGTACCACGACACATGGGGTGCGCCGTCTCTTACTGGTCGTCCCCCGAAGCGGTACCAGGGTCCGCGCTAGGACTCGGTCGATTCCGTCGGGGTCGGGGTGGCGCGCAGGGTCTCGCGCTTGCGGCGCCGCTTTCTGAACCACATCTTGACGAGCACCTGAAGTCCCACCCCGATCAGCATCGAGGTGAAGATCACTCCGGCGAGTGGCGCCTCGGCGCGCCAGAAGAAGAACTGCACCTCGGTCGTGTCGAAGTTTTGCAAGATCAACGTGAGCATCAGGGCGGCGATGACGGTGATGAGTGCCCCGATGCGGAACTTGCGGGTCTGCCAGAGCGGAGTGGTGGGGGTCTGCTCGTTCACTGCGGTGGTTCCTCCTCGTGGCGGGAAGCGTAGGCGTTGCGCTCGAGCGGGGGCACGGCTGGTGTGACTCGTTGGTCCCACACGACGAGGGCAGCCAACGCTGCCCACGAAAACACTTGCACCGCGGCGGTTGCCTGGATGCCGAGGTGGAATGCGATCGCCACCCACACGGCGATCCGGCGGGTCTTCGGCCAGAGCAGACCCGCCCCGATGAACAGCTCGGTGAGGATGGTCACCTTCGCCGCCCAGGTGTGGAACCCCGGATCCAGCAGCAGGTCGACGACCGCATCGGGGAGCGACTGGAGGTGCTCCAGGTTGGCGACGATCCGCAGCCGGGTGACCGTTCCTCCCCACCAATCGGAGTCGATCAGCTTCGAGAACCCAGACGCCAGGTAGACGAGAGCGATCTCGACGCGGAGCACGGTGAGGGCGAGTCGACGACCGCCTCCCTGCGATATCCACCGCGGGGTATGCAGGCGCCGATCCATCGAGCCGACGTTTCCCGCGGGAAGGACCGCGACTCCGACGAGAAGGATCAAAAGGAAGGCGCGGTTATGGTGAAAATGGGTCTGGCTCAGGAAGAGGTTGTAGGCAACACCACTAACCGTCAGCCACGCGGCGATGCGCGTGACGAGTCCGATTGAGACCAGGAATCCGGCGACGACCGTCAACCAGAG
>JBBTKD010000146.1:4174-22096 GCA_038059105.1 Actinomycetota bacterium
GCGACGAGTCGGACGGTTTCTCGGTCATCGGGCGTGTTCGCGGCGACCCAGTCGAGTGCCGCATCGAACAGCCAGACCGTGGCATCGAGTCCGGCATCCGCATGGTGGAGTGAGGAGGGGGCTCCGAGGCCGCGGGCGGACACGAGTTCCTCCCAGCGGTAACCCCCGGGCCAAGATTCCCGAACGTCGATGCGCGCGCCATCGGCAAGAATCCGGTACACGTCGGCCCGCCACTGCGAGGACTCGGGGAACATTTGGAACCCAAAGGTGTCGATCGGAGCCGAGTAGGCCCTCACGATGAGGCTGAGTTGCAACGCCACGATGGCGATGGCGGCCAATCGCCTGGTCCTGGGTCGCATCCGGCGACGCTACCGGGGAACGATGAAGCGGTCGGCGGCGTTGAGCCGCCCATGAACCCAGGACGACGGTGGGGGATCGCCGGACTGCTCGGAGCGAGCATGGCGATCGGGGTGGGGGAGTTGCTCGCTGGCCTTTTCACCGGGGTCCCTTCGCCGTTGGCGGCGATCGGCGGTGCGGTCGTCGAAGGAGCACCGTCCTGGCTCGAGGACTTCGCCATTGCCACCTTCGGTACTGGCGACAAGGCGGCGCTGGCAATCGGCACAGCGGTTGTCGCGGGAATCGTCGGATGGCTCGCCGGAACGCTGGGCCGTACCCGCCCGTGGCTCGTTCCCGTGGCGTTCGGGCTCTTCGGTGTACTCGGGATCGCCGCCGCCCGCAACGAGCCGGGAGCGGAGTTTGTCGCGATCGTGGCGGCGACCCTGGTAGCGGTATCCGCCGGGCTCCTGACGCACCGGTTGCTGGTGCCCCGAATTGAGGAGCCCACCGATGGTCTCGCCGCCGACCGTTCGCGGAGACGATTCCTCGGGATGGCCAGTGCCGCGGGAGTGGTGGCGGTCACTGCTGGCGTCGTCGGACGGAGGTTGCTGACCCGCACCCCGGCCCTTCCGCCGATCACGATCATTCCGCCCACCTATACCGCGCCGTTGCCGGGTCCGGAGCACGACTTTGGGATCGAGGGTCTGAGCCCGATCGTCGTTTCCAACGATGACTTCTACCGGATCGACACCGCGCTCGTGGTGCCCCGCGTCGCCGTCGCCGACTGGTCACTGCGCGTCACCGGACTCGTCGACAACCCGCTTTCGTTCACCTACGACGACCTGCTCGGAATGGAGCTCGTCGAGGATCACATCACCATCGCCTGCGTATCGAATGAGGTGGGTGGTGACCTCGTAGGCAACGCTCTTTGGACGGGGGTCCCGCTCGCCGGAGTGCTGGAGCTCGCCGGACTGCAGCCCGGGGCGACGCAGCTGGTGGGACGATCGGTCGATCGTTTCACGGTCGGGTTCCCGCCCGAGCTCGTGTTCGACGGACGCGGGGCGCTCATCGCAGTCGCGATGAATGGCGACCCGTTGCCAGCGGCACACGGATTCCCGGCGCGGTTGATCGTGCCCGGCCTCTACGGGTATGTGTCGGCCACCAAGTGGCTGTCGGAGATCGAGTTGACCACCTGGGACGGGTTCGATGCGTATTGGGTCCCTCGGGGTTGGTCCAAGGAGGCGCCGATCAAGACGCAGTCCCGGATCGACCTTCCCCGCTCCGGGCGCACGGTTGCTGCCGGGCAGGTCGAGGTCGCCGGCGTCGCCTGGGCACCGCTCAAGGGTGTCTCTGAGGTCGAGGTCTCCGTGGACGGTGGCGATTGGACGCCGTGTGCTCTCACCGAACCGCTCTCGTCGCGGGCGTGGGTGCAGTGGAAGGCCTCGGTACAGTTGGCGTCGGGCGACCACACGATCGCGGTCCGGGCCACCGACGGCCCGGGATCGACCCAGACCGCAGACCGAGTTCCACCTCGTCCCGACGGCGCCACCGGACACCACACGATCCGGGTCAACGCCGCCTGATCGGCATCCGTGAAATGCCTCATTCGGTTGACGGTTGACGGTTGACGGTCGACTGGGTCTAAGACCGCTGGCGCCTCCCCCATAGGAGGCGTTTGCGCGTCCGGGGGAAGTGTCGCTCCAGCACCGGCCATACATCGGGTGCTGCGAGCGCGCTGCGCATCGATCGCAGCGTGGCGAGAAACGTTGGGAGTGCGGCGGCAGGATCCAGGGGATTCGATCGCCCCGCAGCGAGGACCGATTGATCCGGCCGCAGCACGAGGATGTCGGTATCCGGCCATGCTCTCTCGAGGACCTTCAACTCAGCGTTGAGGGCCGCGCCGCCGAGGTTGTCGACGAACGCGGCGTAGAACGGTGCGTCGGGGTGGCTCTCGACCGACGCCATCGGTGCAATCACGATCACGAGGTCGAGCGGCTCCGGGTGACCGAGCACGAGATCGAGGTTCGTTCCACTGGCGACGCCGCCGTCCACGTAATGCATGCCGTCGAGCAGCACCGGTTCGAACACCAGCGGGACGGCGGACGACGCCGCCACCGCATCCGCAAGGCTCACGTCGGGACTCCCTTCGGTGCCGAAGGCAACACGGCGGCGTGTCTCGACTTCGTATGCCACGACCGTCGTCGCGGCAGCGGGCCATCGCTCTGCGGCGTCACCCAGCGTTTCGCGGATCCAGTCGGCGATGCCATCGGTGGTGTAGCGGGCGGGTGATCCGACGGCGAGTCCGACGCCGGGGTGGCGCAACCCGGGGAGCAACCCATGTCGCATCCATCTGCCGACTCCTTGGGGTCGAGTGCGGCGGTAGATCCGCCTCCGTAACTCCCAGGCGAGTTCAGCCGAGCCGTGGACGTCGCCGATCATGGCGTCGAGAGAAAGCCGATTGGATCGCACCAGGGCAGTGACCACCGCACCCGATGAGGTACCGACAACGACCTCGGCATCACCCGGATCCCAACCCGTAGCCATACGGATCGAGAGCAGGGTTCCGAAATGAAAGGCGGCGCCGGTGATACCGCCGCCGCCGAGTACGAGACCGACCCGAGCCATTCAGGGGATGCTAGGAGAGGGCTTCTCCCACGCCGCCGGTGAAGTTGCGCCCACAACCAGGACATGCTGAGTCGTCCTCGATCGTTGCGCTGCGGCACCACGGACACGGCAGGTCGGGGTTGATCGGATCGTGCAGCATCACCAAGCGCGACGGCCGCATGGCCGAAGCCGCCAACCCGAGGATGAGACTGGTTATAAGAGCGAACATGGGGGCGAAGCGTAGGGCGAGGTCGCGCGCGGGTGTGGTATTTCCGAGGCCGGTCGCCCGTCGCCCGTCGCCCGTCACCCTTGACCGTCAACCGTTGACGGTTGACCCTCCGTCTCCGACTTCTTCCTGAAATCTGACATCTGATATCTGATATCTACTCTTAGCCCATGACGCTCACGCTGACTCTTCCGGACGGCAAGACCCTTGACCTGCCTGACGGCAGTACGGGTGCCGATGCCGCCCGCGCCATCGGGATGCGGTTGGCTGAGGCGGCGGTGGCGGTGCGGCTGGATGGTGCGGAACTCGATCTGAGTCGACCGTTGCCGCATTCGGGGGCGCTTCAGGTGATCACCGGAGACAGTGAGGACGGACGGCACGTTCTCCGTCACTCCGCGGCGCACATCCTCGCTCAGGCCGTGCTCGGTCTATTCGAGGGAGCGACCTTTGCGATCGGCCCGCCGATCGAGGACGGCTTCTACTACGACTTCGACATCGGGCATGCCTTCATGCCGGAGGACCTCGAGCGCATCGAGGCACGGATGGCCGAGATCGTCGCCGCCGATCAGCCGTTCGAACGGCTGGAGATGTCTAAGGCCGAGGCTCTGAAGATGTTTGCGAAGCACCCGTTCAAGACCGAGATCATCCAGAACGTCGACGAGGGAGAGGTTGCGGCGGGCGACTCCATCTCGGCATATCGCAACCGCGACTTCGTCGACCTGTGTCGCGGCCCGCATCTGCCGTCGACCGGACGCCTTGCCGCTTTCAGGTTGTTGCGTACCGCCGGTGCGTACTGGCGCGGTGACGAGAAGCGTCCCCAACTTCAGCGGATCTACGGCACGGCGTGGGAGAGCCGCAAGGCGCTCGATGCGTATGTGCATCGCCTCGAGGAGGCGCGCAAACGCGACCATCGCAAGCTCGGCGTTGAACTGGAACTCTTCCACCTCGATGTAACCGCACCGGGTATGCCCTACTGGCTCCCCAACGGAATGCGAATCCTCAACACACTGCTGGCGTTCTGGCGCGAGGAACACGACAACCGCGACTATCAGGAGATCTCGTCCCCGCTCATCAATGACAAGTCGTTGTGGGAGGTCTCCGGTCATTGGGAGCACTACCGCGACAGCATGTTCATCATCGATCTGGACGAAAACCGGACCTACGGCGTGAAGCCGATGAACTGCCCGAACGCGATGCTCGTGTACAACCTGAAGACGCGGAGCTATCGGGATCTCCCGCTGCGATTCTCGGACTGCGACGTGCTCCATCGGAATGAGCGATCGGGCACGCTCCACGGCTTGCTGCGCGTCCAGCACATTCAGCAGGATGACGCGCACATCTTCCTTGCACCCCACCAGGTCAAAGATGAATACCGGCGAATCCTGGAGATTGCGGAGAGGTTCTATTCCGTCTTCGGGCTGAAATACCGGTTACGCCTCGGCACTCGACCGGAGGCGTTCATCGGAGAAGTAGAGACCTGGGATGAAGCTGAGCGTGTTCTCCGCGAGATCCTCGACGACCACGTCGGGCGCGGTGGCTACGCCGTCGCGGACGGGGATGGCGCTTTCTACGGGCCGAAGATCGACATCCTCATGGAGGACGCCATCGGCCGGGAATGGCAGATGGGAACCATCCAGCTGGACTTCCAGCTTCCGCAACGTTTCCGGTGCCTGTACACAACGGCGGAAGGCGAACGCAAGACGCCGGTGGTGGTTCATCGTGTCATCTACGGCTCGTTCGAGCGCTTTATCGGGATCCTGATCGAGCACTTCGCCGGACGCTTCCCGGCCTGGCTTGCACCCATACAGGTCGAGGTGGTGCCGGTTACGGAAGAAGAGTCCGACGCTGCTCGAGACCTCACCGCGACACTGCGCGCAGCTGGCCTCCGCGCCAGGACCGAGGAGTCTTCGGAATCACTCAGTGCCAAGATCCGGTCGGCCCAACTCGCCCAGATCCCCTACATGGCGGTGCTCGGCAAGAAAGAGGTCGCCAACGGATCGGTGGCTGTTCGATTCCGCGACGGGAAACAAGTCTCGATGAGTCTCGCCGCCTTCATCGGCGCGGCCACCGGCAACATTGCGGCGAAAGCCCTGGTCGAGTCCGAAGGCTTTCCATTCGGCTGACCCGAACCGTGGTCTGTGGGAACCTTCATCGCGCCCGCTGCGTCTCAACGACCTAACCCACCCAGAGGTCTCTGTGAAGAAACTCGTTCTGCTCCTGGTCGTCGTACTCCCCGCAGTCGCCTGCGGCGATGACGATGCCGCCACCACTACGACTGCAGCCCCCATCACGACCACCGCAGGCGCCGATGGCGGCCGCGTGGCCGCTGGCCCGGCGATCACGGTCGAAGAGGCACTGGCGAGCACGCTCGATCAACCGATTCTCGTGAAGGGTTACCTGTTCGTCTACCCCGAAGGATCGATGGTTCTCGCCGACATGATCCTCGAGTCCTTTCCGCCCCAGCCGGGCGGCGCCACGATCACCGTGGTCGGCTTCGAGGTCGAGGGCATGACCGGGCTCCAGACCGCACCCGTCGGCAGCGCCATCGCCCAGTGGGTCGACGTTCACGTGGAGATTCTCGGCACGGTCGACGGCGATGTGCTGACGTATTACGACAACCCGAACGCGTAGCAAGCGGAGTCGCGGCGCCGTCGCCCGTCGCCCGTCGCCGGTCAACTAGAAACCGGACGACGGCTGATGGTCTATGTCTTCGCGGGCGACGGGCGACCGGCGACGACAACCTGATCTCACGATTGCTAGTACCCCCAGGAGCCGCGTCGACGCGACTCTTGGGGGCACTATTCTCCCCCGCCGTGACGAGTCAGTGAGGGGAGACATGAAGCTGAGTCCTGAGTCCGTGGCACGGGCTTCGAGCCGTCACCCCTGGACCACCGTCGGCATGTGGGTGGCCTTTATCGCACTGTCGGGCTATCTCGCCTCGACGTACCTGGCTGACGCCCTCACCACGGACATCGACTTCACCGATCGGCCGGAGGCGGTCCAGGCTCGTGATCTCGTTGAGGAGATGCGCGGGGAACAGAAGCTCGCAGAGTTCGTCGTCGTCGTTTCCGACAACGCCACGAGCGCCGACGCCGAATACATGGAGTTCGTCGGCCAGCTTCAGACAGCCGTGACCGCCCTCGGATCCGACAAGATCGAGTTTGTCGGGTCGTACCTCGACGAGTCCGGACCGGTTTCCGAGGATGGCCGCACCGTCCTCCTCCCTGTGACGATGGCCGATCCTGATATCGACGACGCCAGCGCCCACGCCATCGAACTCGAAGAAGCCGTCGATGCGGTCGTTCATCCCGACGGCTTCGAGACTTTGATTGCCGGAGCTGCGACGTTGAACAACGACTTCCAGGAACTCGCCGAGGAGACTCTTGCCAAGGGGGAGACCTTCGGCATCGCCGTCGCTCTCGTGGTGCTGCTCGTCGTCATCGGCACAGTGGTCGCCGCGGTCCTTCCACTGCTGCTCGCCATCGCCTCGATCGCGGTTGCCTTCGGACTCACTGCGGTGGTGGGTCGTCTCTTTGACCTCAGCTTCTTCATCACCAACTTCATCACCATGATGGGTCTGGCGGTCGGAATCGACTACTCGCTCTTCATCGTCGCCCGGTACCGCGAGGAGCGGGTCCGGGGTGCCGACAAGCTGGAGGCGATCGGGCGCGCCGGTGCGACCGCGAACCGGGCGGTGCTCTTCTCCGGCATCACGGTGGTGCTCGCGTTGCTTGGCCTTTTCTTCATGCCCAACACGATCTTCCGCAGCCTGAGCACCGGAGCGATCCTGGTCGTGCTGGTGGCGGTGGCCGCCTCCATGACGTTGCTGCCCGCAGTGCTTTCGCTGCTCGGCGACAAGCTCAACAAGCTTCGCGTGCGCAAGACCGAGGCGCTGAACAACGTCGACAAGGTCGGCGGCTTCTGGGACAAGATCACGGGTGCGGTGATGCGTCGTCCGGTGGTCTGGCTTCTCGGCGGTGCGGCGCTGCTCGTCGCCATCGGTGTCGCCTACTTCCAGATCCAGACCGGGTTCTCCGGAGTCAGCACGCTGCCCGATGATCTTGAGTCGAAGCAGGCGTTCCTCATCCTTAAGGAGGAGTTCTCCGGCGGTCTCGGCGAGCCGCTCGAGATCGTCGCCGACGGGACCGTCACCGCGGAGGTGACCGCGGGGTTCGATCGGCTCGTCGAGATCGTCGCTGGCGACCCCGCCTTCGGTCCGCCGCTCGGCGAACTCCAGGTGAATGACACTGGGGACATCGCCTTGCTCTCGATCCCGCTCCAGGGAGATGCGGCTTCGCGGGTTTCGAACGAGGCAGTCATCCGCCTCCGTGCCGAGTACGTACCCCAGGCGTTTGCCGGTACTGATGCGACGGTGCTCGTTGGTGGTTGGCCAGCCTTCAACATCGACTTCTTCGACGACGTGAAGACGAACACCCCGATCGTTTTCATCTTCGTGCTCGGTCTCAGCTTCCTGCTGCTGACCGTGGTGTTTCGGTCGATCGTGCTCCCGATCAAGGCGATCTTGTTGAACCTGCTCTCGGTGGGGGCGGCATACGGTGCAATCGTTCTGTTCTTCCAGCCAGCGGCCTCGCCGGGCTGGATCCAATCGATCGCCGAGGGCCTTGGGTTCATCCAGGTGGAATCGATCGAAGCCTGGCTGCCGCTCTTCCTGTTTGCGATCCTGTTTGGCCTGTCCATGGACTACCACGTGTTCCTGCTCACCCGAATCCGCGAGCACTACGACCGGACGGGGAGCAACGAAGAGGCTGTGGCGTTCGGGTTGCGCACCACGGGCGCCATCATCACCGGGGCGGCACTGATCATGGTGGCCGTATTCGGTGGGTTCGCTGCCGGGGATCTGGTAGCGATGCAGCAGATGGGCTTCGGTCTTGCGATCGCGGTGTTCCTCGATGCCACCATCGTCAGGTCGATTCTGGTTCCGGCCGGGATGCGTCTGCTCGGTGAGTACAACTGGTATCTGCCGAAGTGGCTGGAGTGGCTACCCGAGATGGACATCGAGGGACACGCCGCTGCCGCGGTCGCCCACGATCGTGAGGCGCACGCCTGAGCCGTCGCCGCCCGCGCATCGAGATCCCGGGCGAGGTCGCCCGAGCCGAAGCGGTGCCGGAGAACCTCGACGCTGCCCAGCGCGAGCCGTACACGATTCCCAGCACGCGGCGGCGACGCACCTCCGGGATGATCCATCTCGCCGGTACGGTCGCGGCGGCAGGAGCGGTCGTCCTCGGTGCGCCGACGGGACTGCTGGTAGTCGCGGGACTGCTCGCGGTTCTGGCACTCTGGTCGTTCGCCGGAGCATGGCGCATCGGTGTGCTCGATCCGCAGGCATTGGAGACCGCCGGTCGCGAGGTCGGCTTCCCGGTGGGTCACGCCTCCGCAGCAGTTTCCTTCGACGGACTGCGCGCCCGCCCCGTCTGGAACGTGCTCGTCTTCAGCGCCGACGAACCCCCCACCCGCCGCGGCCTGGTCCGCGTCGACGCCGTAGACGGCCACGTGGTGGGGAAGTGGGAGGAAGAGATAGCCCCCAGCCCCCAGCCCCCAGTCCCCAGTCCGTAGCTCGGATCTGGCTGTGGACTGTCGACTGTTGACTGCGGCCGTCGACCACCGCTCACAACACGAAGCGAGTCCCGCAGGATCGACCGCTTACAGCACGAAGCGTTCGCCGCCCTGATCGATCACTTCGACGGCGACGATGAGGCCGGGGCGGCCAGCCCATCGTTCGAGCAGGGCGCGGGCCTGGACGTTGCAGCCCGCCTGAAAGGTGAGCCAGGCTTCTCCTGCATGAGCGTCGGCGAGATCGACGCGATGTCCCGGCACCGGGAGAACGCCGTCGCCGTCATTGGTGAATCCCTCGAGGGTTGCGACGGCAAGACCGAGTGTCTCGCATCGCCCCGTGATCGCAGCGGCGACAGGTGCCGGATAGAAACCTTCGTCCTCTTCTCCTCGGATGACTGCGGCCGCATCGAACTCCTCGGCGAGTTTGTCTACCGCGTCGTCGGAGACGGACGGAGTGGCCGCGGCGTCTTCGCCGAGGCCGAGCATGGCGGCCGCGGTGTCGAGGACGCGCTGGAGATCGGCCACCTCGAAGACCCACGGCTCGCCGTCCTCGTCGGGGTAGAACTCGGCCATGAGCGCGCCGTCCTCGGTGTAGGCGATGCCGACGACGCGTTCTTCTTCGACGAGTTCAGCGATCGGTCCGTCCCAGTCGGGCTGTGGCTCGGTCTCGCGAGCGTGGAGATCCGACATTCAGGCGAGATCGCGCTTCGGGTGCCCGACGTAGATCTGGCGCGGTCGTCCGATGCGGGTGTCGGGATCCTGGCTCATCTCTTTCCACTGTGCGATCCAACCTGGGAGTCGGCCGATGGCGAACAGCACCGTGAACATGCGAATCGGAAAGCCGAGAGCCTGGAACATGAGACCCGAGTAGAAGTCGACGTTGGGATAGAGACGCCGCTCGACGAAGTAGTCGTCGGCGAGAGCGGCCTCCTCGAGTTTCAGGGCGATCTCCAGGAGGGGGTCATTGGCGCCCATGCGATCGATGACGTCGTAGGCGAACGACTTGAGAATTCGTGCCCGCGGGTCGTAGTTGCGATACACCCGATGGCCGAAGCCCCACAGCCGGTAGGGATCGTTGGGATCCTTGGCCTTGGCAATCCACTTTGTGTGATCGCCACCGTCGTTGTGGATCTGCTGGAGCATCTCGACGACTTGCTGGTTTGCGCCGCCATGGAGCGGACCCCACAGCGCGCTCATGCCCGCTGCCACGGACGTAAACATGTTCGCCTGGCTCGAACCAGCGAGACGCACGGTCGAGGTCGAGCAGTTCTGGCTGTGGTCGGCGTGGAGGATCAGCAGCACATCGAGCGCCCGCGCTACCGCCGGGTCGACCTCGTACTCCTCGACGGGCAGTGCGAACATCATGTGGAGGAAGTTTGTCGAGTAGTCGAGGTCGTTGCGCGGATACACGTATGGCTGACCGATCGACTTCTTGTAGGCAAAGGCGGCAACCGTCGGCAGCTTGGCGATGAGCCGAAGCGCTGACTGCTCGACGGAGTAGGGATCGGTAGGATTGTGAAAGTCCGGATAGAACGTCGCCATCGCGTTCGTGGCCGATGCCAGGATCGCCATCGGGTGCGCGTTGCGGGGGAAGGCGTCGAAGAGGCGCTTCATCTCTTCGTTGAGCAGCGTGTGACCCGTGACCTCGGCGAAGTATGTATCGCGTTGCGCTGGGGTCGGCATCTCGCCGTGGAACAGCAGGTAGGCGACCTCGAGGAAGGTCGCCTTGGCGGCAAGCTGCTCTACGGGATAGCCCCTGTAGCGAAGCTCGCCGGCGATGCCGTCGACGAACGACACCGCGCTGGTCGTTCCGGCGGTGTTGGCAAACCCATAGTCGAGGGTCACGAGGCCCATCTCGTCTCGCAGTTGGGAGATGTCGACGCCACTCGTTCCCTCGACGGCATCGACCAACGGAAGCGAGATCTCGCGGCCGTCGAAACTCAGAACTGCTTTCCGATCGCCCATGATTCCCTCTCTCAGCCGCTGCTCTGTGCGGCAGCAATGACCTTCTGTGCCTCTGCGGGCGGAGCCTCGTCATAGTGGCTCATCTGCATCTCGAACGAGCCGCGTCCGCTGGTGAGTGAGCGGAGGTCGATCGAATAGCGCTGCATTTCGGCCAACGGCACCTCAGCGGTCACGACGCGGAACGTCCCATCCGAGTCCATGCCGAGAACCCTGCCGCGTTTTGCATTGAGGTCGCCGATGACGTCGCCCATCAAGTCCTCGGGGATGCGGATCGTCACCTTCATGACCGGTTCGAGCAGTGCCACGCGCAGTTTCGGTGCCGCCTCCTTCACCGCCATGATGCCTGCCATCCGGAACGACAATTCGTCCGAGTCGACGGCGTGGTACTTGCCGTCGTAGACGATGGCGCGCACGTCGACGACGGGGTAGCCGGCGAGGAGTCCGCGGTCGAGGGCCTCCTGAACGCCCTTGTCCACTGCGGGGAGGTATTGCTTCGGGATCGAGCCGCCCTTGATCTCATTGACGAACTGATATCCCGTTCCGGGTGGGGCTGGCTCGAAGCGAAGGTTGGCGACGCCGAACTGCCCGCGGCCACCCGACTGCTTCTTGTGCTTGCCCTCAACGTCGGCCTTGCCGCGAATCGTCTCGCGGTAGGGAATCTTCGGGAGGGCGGTGTCTACCGCGACGCCGAACCGTGCCGCGAGGCGGGAGACCGTGACCTCGAGGTGGGCGTCGCCGAGACCCGACAGCACCGTTTCATGCGTGACCGTGTTGCGGGTGACGCGAATCGTGGGGTCGTCCTCGCCCGCTCTGGCGAGAGCCGTCGAGAGCTTCTCCTCGTCGTGCTGACTGCGGGGGAATACCGCAAGCGACATGGTGGGGTTGGGCAGGGCGACGGGGGAGATGACGACGTTGAGATCGGGGGAGCACAGCGTGTCGCCGGAGAGCGTCGACTCCAGCTTGGCGACCGCGGCGATGTCACCTGCCTCGACGTGCTTGAGGTCCTGGTGGTCCTTGCCGCGCATGGTGAAGATGTTGTGCATCCGCCCGCCGACGTGACGCACGGGGTTCTCCAACTCGACATCCACATCGACCACACCACGGAAGACCCGGAACAGCGAGATCCGGCCGACGTAGGGATCCGACATCGTCTTGAACACGTAGGCGGCCACACCCTGGCTGGGGAGGCTCGTGCCCGCGGCCATCGGCGGATCGGGTCGCTCTTCGGGACGGGGACCGAAGTCGACGATGAACTGTGCGAGGCGATCGATGCCGATGCCGCGGGTCGCAGATCCGCACAACACGGGGAACGCACTGCCGCGAACCATTCCGCGATGCATGCCAGCGATGAGTTGCTCGCCGCTGGGTTCGGCTCCGTCATTGAGGTACTTCTCGAGCATCGCATCGTCGGTCTCGACCACGGCCTCGACCAGAGCGGTGTGCAGAGCCGCCACGTCTCCGCGCATGCCCTCAGGAAGTTCACCCTCCACGGCCTTCATCGCACCGATGGTGTAGGTGTATGCCCTGCCTCCCACGAGGTTGGTGACTCCGGTGAGCGAACTCTCGGCCCCGATCGGCACGAGCACCGGAGCAATCGGGGTGCCGAACACCTCCTTGAGTTGCTGGAGTGTCTTGGGGAACGAGGCGCGTTCCCGATCGAGCTTGTTGACGAATACCGCGCGGGCGATGCCCTCTTCTTCGGCGAGTTTCCAGATGTGCTCGGTCTGGACCTCGACACCATCGACGGCAGAGACGACGAAGAGGGCGAGATCGGCAACCCGTAATGCGGCCCGTACCTCGCCGATGAAGTCGGACACGCCGGGTGTGTCGATGATGTTGATCTTGTGCCCGTCCCAGGTAAGGGGTGCCATGGCGAGACTCACCGATGATCGACGCTCTCGTTCCTCGGGTTCAAAGTCGGTGACGGTGTTGCCGTCCTCGACCTTTCCCATCCGCGTCGTGACTCCTGCGGCAAAGAGGAGAGCTTCGGCGAGGGCTGTCTTGCCGCTGCCGCTGTGACCCACGAGGACGACGTTGCGGATCTTCTCGGAGCCCATCCAACCTCCTGGAATGGGGCAGGATTGTAGTGAGCGGGAACGGGCCGGAACCCGTGTGGTAGGTTCCCGCACGAGGTCCCCATGCTCGACATGAGAGCGCGCAAGAACGTCTCCCGGGCGGTCGATCCCGTGGCGCGTTTCCTCGCCCGGATCAAGGTCACTCCGACGATGGTGACGCTGTCCGGATTCGCCCTGTCGCTGACCGGATCGGTGCTCATCGGAACCGGGTTCCTCGCCGCCGGCGCCGTGATCCTCGCCGTCGGCGCACTGTTCGACATCCTCGACGGAGTTCTGGCGCGCGTCACGGGTCAGGAGAGCACGCGCGGGGCGCTCCTGGACTCCTTTACAGACCGGGTTGGAGAGGTGGCGGCCTGGACCGGTCTCGCTTTCTATCTGGGTAATCGCGCCGAGGCGACGCTGGTGACGCTGTCGATCGTTGCGGTGTGCGGCTCGCTCCTCATTCCCTACGTGCGTGCCAAGGCGGAGGCATTCGGCGTGGAGGGCAAGGGCGGCCTTCTGGGGCGGGCCGAACGACTGCTGGTGTTTGGACTCGGTGTCGGACTCGAGGGCCTGGGGTTGCCGACGCTCGTCGGAGCGATCTGGATCCTCGCGGTGGGGACATGGGTGACGGTGTTGCAGCGCTTCGTGAAAACGTGGCGCCGGCTCCCGGCGTGAAGGCGGCGTTCGGGTACTACGCCTACCGGGTGCTGTCCGGTCTCTTCGGATTGTTCCCCGAACCGGTCGTGCGCCGTCTCGGCTTCGGGGTGGGCTGGGTCGGCTCGTTCTTCGCCCGCAAACGATTCCGCATGGCGGTCAGACACCAGACGCGCATAGCGGGAAGTGCGATCGGGGCGAAACGTGCGGCGCGGCGAGTGCTTGGTTGGTACGGGCGTTACTGGGCCGAAGTGTTCTGGATGCGCCCGCGTCGTCGCAAGCAGCTGCTCGAGCGGGCCTACATCGAGAACAGCGAACTGCTCGCCGATGCGGTCGATTCGGGCCGCGGCGTCGTGCTGGCGCTTCCCCACCTGGGGAACTGGGAGGTCGGCGGCCTGCGCGCTGCGTCGCAGGGGGCACGAGTGCTCGCTGTTGCCGAGGAACTCGGTAACGAGCGCATCGTCCAGTGGTTCGTCCACCTGCGCACAATGATGGACATCGACGTCGTGATCGCCCGCAAAGGGTCGCAGGTGACCCGAGAGTTGCTGCAACGCTTGGAGGAGGGAGGCGTGATCGCCCTTGTCTGCGACCGCGACCTGTCGGGTCGGGGAGTCCCCGTGAAGTTCTTCGGCGAGGAGACCACGATGCCAGCTGGGCCGGTAGCTCTGGCCGAGCGCACCGGTGCGATCCTCCTGCCTGCTGGCACGTATTTCGAACCCGGAGCAGGACACCACTGCGTCATCCGTCCGCCGCTGGACATACCGAAAGAGGGCACCGTCGAGCAAAGGATTCAGCGCGGGACGCAACGTCTCGCCGAGGTCGTCGAAGACATCATCCGGGTGGCGCCAGAGCAGTGGCATCTGATCCTCCCCAACTGGGCGTCGGATCGCGAGGCGGCGAAATGAAGATCGCACTCGTCTGCCCATACGCGTTTGAAGCCCACGGCGGGGTACAGGATCAGGTTACCCGCCTGGTGCGGTGGCTCGGCGAGGCCGGACACGATGCGTGGGCGGTCGCCCCCGGTGAATCCGGTCCGCCGGGAACGCGCTCGGTCGGTGCGTGGCGCTCGGTGCGTGCGAATCGCTCGGCGGCTCCGATTTCGATCGATCCACGGGTCGTGGGTCGCGTGTCGGAGGCAGTGGCCGATGCCGACGTCGTCCATGTTCACGAACCGTTCATGCCGATGGTCTCCCTCGGAGCGGTGCTTGCCGACACCCCGCCGATCGTGGGCACATTCCATGCGGACCCCGGGACCTTCGCCCGGAATGCATACCGACTCGCCGATCCCGTGGTCCGACGGGTGGCGGCACGGCTCGCAGTCGCAACCGCGGTGAGTGCAGTCGCGGCGTCGGCCGTGCCCTCGGTGCGCGGGATGAGGATCATCCCCAACGGGATCGACCTCGATGACTACGCCGCGACCGAGGCCGCGGTGCCGGGTCGCGTCGTGTTCATCGGGAGGGACGATCCCCGCAAGGGTCTTGACGTGCTGCTCCAGGCGTGGCCGCGAGTTCTCCGTGACGTGCCGGGTGCTTCGCTGCGCATCATTGGTGCCGACCGCGAGTCGGGCCCCGTCGGCGTCACTTTCCTCGGCAGGCTCGACGAATCGACGAAGAGGTCGGAGCTCGGAAAGGCTTCGGTCGTTGCGGCGCCGAACACCGGGGGAGAGAGTTTCGGGATCGTGATCCTCGAGGCGATGGCTGCGGGAAAGGCGATCGTGGCCGCAGACCTGAGCGCATTCCGCGGTGTCGCCGCAGATGCGGTGCGCTGGACGCCCGTGGGCGACCCGGTGGAACTCGGCCGCGCCCTTGCGTCTCTGCTGGGCGATCCCGACGAGCGAACGCGCCTCGGCACGGCTGCGCTGCAGCGCGCGGCCATGTTTTCGGGTGAGCTGGTCACGCGGTCATACCTCATCGCCTATCAGGACGCGATCGCCCAGAGCACCGTGGAGTAGCCCCCGCCCGGCACAGTATTTTCGGGGGAATTTGGACCCATACCGGGGGTAGGATGGGTTCCAAGCCAAGCCGAGGAGTCGTCGAGTGGAGCAGGGCACCGAGCGCGTCAAGCGCGGCCTCGCCGAAATGCTCAAGGGCGGGGTGATCATGGATGTCACCAACGCAGAGCAGGCAAAGATCGCCGAGGACGCTGGCGCCGTCGCCGTTATGTCGCTCGAACGCGTCCCCGCCGACATCCGTCGCGAGGGTGGCGTCGCCCGTATGGCCGACCCCGTCCGGGTCGAAGAGATCATCGCCGCGGTGTCGATCCCGGTGATGGCAAAGGCCCGCATCGGCCACTTCGTCGAGGCGCAGATCCTGCAGGCTCTCGGTGTCGACTACATCGACGAGAGCGAAGTGCTCACCCCGGCCGACGAGGCCCACCACATCGACAAATGGCAATTCACAGTGCCGTTCGTCTGCGGTGCCCGGGACCTCGGCGAGGCGCTCCGCCGTATCGGAGAGGGTGCCGCGATGATCCGAACAAAGGGTGAAGCCGGCACCGGCAACGTGGTCGAAGCAGTGCGCCACATGCGCGCGGTCACGGAAGGGATTCGTCGATTGCAGACGCTGGGACACGAGCAGTTGATGGCTGCCGCGCGTGACCTCGGTGCTCCCTTCGATCTCGTGGAAGAAGTGGCCTCGACCGGCAAGCTGCCCGTCGTGAATTTTGCCGCAGGGGGCCTGGCGACCCCAGCAGACGCGGCGTTGATGATGCAACTCGGTTGCGACGGCGTGTTCGTCGGATCGGGAATCTTCAAGAGCGCCGACCCCGGTCCCAGGGCAAGGGCGATCGTCGAGGCGACCACGTATCACAACGATCCGCAGATCCTGGCAAAGGTGTCGCGCGGTCTCGGCGAGCCGATGGTCGGCATCGAGATGGACACCCTCGCCGACAAGGACCGGCTGGCCCGACGGGGCTGGTGAGCCGTGCGATTCGGGGTGCTGGCGCTACAGGGTGACTTTCGTGAGCATGCCGCGGCCGTCGCCGCTGCGGGTGCGGAAGCGGTGATGGTGCGTCATCCCGAAGATCTCGAGAATCTCGACGCGCTGGTCATTCCGGGTGGCGAGAGCACGACCATCGGCAAGCTCGCCGATCGCTATGGACTGGTCGAACCGATTCGCGATGCGATTGCGGCTGGCCTTCCCACCCTCGGAACCTGCGCCGGGATGATCTTTCTGGCGTCGGCCACGACCGAAGCGCGACCCCAGGTACAACTCGGTGTGCTGGACGTGGTGGTGCGCCGCAACGCCTTCGGACCCCAGGTCGCCTCCTTCGAGGCCGACATCGACGTCGTCGGGATCGACGAACCCGTGCGGGCGGTCTTCATCCGGGCACCCTGGATCGAGAAGGTGGGCGAGGGAGTCGAAGTCCTGGCGACGGTCGACGGGCACCCCGTGATGGTGCGCGAGGCGAATGTCGTCGCCACGTCGTTCCACCCCGAGCTCACCGGTGATGCCCGCATCCATAGACTGATGCTCGAGATGCGCGGGAGGGTGTGATGTCGGGGCATTCAAAATGGTCGACGATCAAGCACAAGAAGGGCGCCAAGGACATCCAGCGCGCCAAGGTCTTCAACAAGCTCGCTCGCGGCGTTGAAGTCGCCGCCCGCGACGGCGGGAGTGACGTTTCGGCGAACGCCTCGCTCGCCCATGCGGTGGCGAAGGCGAAGGCCGCCTCGATGCCGAACGACAACATCGAGCGCGCCATCAAGCGCGGCACCGGGGACATGGACGGCGCTCATTACGACGAGATCTGGTACGAGGGCTACGCCCCCGGAGGTGTAGCGGTGTTCGTGCAGGCGCTCACCGACAACCGCAACCGCGCTGCCTCCGACGTTCGCTCGACCTTCAGTCGCAACGGCGGCAACCTCGGCGAGCCGGGATCAGTCGGGTACCTTTTTGCGCAGAAGGGATACGTTCTCGCTGTCGGCAGTGAGGACGAGGTGATGCTCGCCGCACTCGACGCCGGTGCCGAAGACGTTCGCCCCGGGCGCGGTCAGCACGAGGTGATTTGCGCACCCGGTGATATCGACAAGGTCGTGACCGCACTCGAGTCAGCTGGCGTGATGATCGAGGAATCCGAAGTAACCCGGCTTCCACTGACCTCGATCAGCCTTGACGAGACCTCGGCACGCGCGGTTCTCAGGCTGATCGATGCGCTCGAAGAACTCGACGACGTGCAGTCGGTCTACGCCAACTTCGACATCAGCGACGAGATCATGGCGGCTGTCGCCGGATAGATCAGTCGCCGGTCGCCGGTCGCCGGTCACCAGTCGCCGGTCGCCGGTCGCCGGTCGCCAGTCGCCAGTCTCCACGATGGGCCAGGACGAGCGTGGGGGCCCCTGCCCCACGCCGGGCCGTCTATGTCTTGCGGACCCGGTCGGGGGCCCCAACCCCCGACCTCCTCCCGAGCGTGGGGGCCCCTGCCCCACGCCGGGCCGTCTATGTCTTGCAGATCCGGTCGGGGGCCCCAACCCCCGACCTCCTCCCGAGCGTGGGGGCCCCTGCCCCA
>JBBTKD010000147.1:0-5168 GCA_038059105.1 Actinomycetota bacterium
GACGACCCGAAGGGTCGTCACTCCACGACTTCGCCATCAAGCAAGTGCGCCATCAGTGCTGCCGGGTCGATGGCCCCTTCGCCTTCACCGGTGAGGGTGTCGCGATGTGGTGCCCGATGCGGTTCGGGGTTGATGGCGGTCGCATCGTGGGCCGCACCCGATCGGTACGCGAGACGCACTCCACCTCCGAGCACTTCTCCCAACACGCGGACCGCAGTTGCATTGAGGGCATCGTCTTCGCCGAGCCGGGCGAGGTGAAAAGGCAGGCTGGCGGGGATCTCGAGCACGACCGTCGAATCCGTCACCTCTGCGGGCCGGACCTCGCGAAACAGCGCAAACCGACGCGGTCCAACCTCATCGCGAATCTTTGCAACGACCTCAGGCCATGCGGTCTCGACCACGTCGAGCGTGAGACCGGTGATGGGTGCCAGGGTCGAGGACACCTGAACCAACACGGGTGATGTCACCGACTCGAAGGGTGCTTCAGCCTTTGCAGTCGTACGCGGCTTCGCCGCCGCAGCCGCCGGTGTCGATCGCGGCGGTGTCGGAGGCGTCGCCTCGGACGAAACCGTAGAGGCTGCGACGACGGGCGGGGCGGCACTGACGGTTGGCACGCCGGTTACCTGAACGCGCCGCAACCGGTCCTCCACCCTGTCGAGCCGAGCGGTGAGCGCGGCGAGATCCTCCGAGGTCTCCGGGCGGCACATCTGCAACACGGTGAGCTCGACCACAAGCCGTTCCTCTCGTCCCTCACGTAGGTCAGCGAGCGCCGCGGCGAGACGATCGATGCAGCGCAGCACTTCACTCGGCTGCAACTTGCGGGCGAGCTCGCGCCACTCCCCGAGTCGTTCCGGCGACTCATCCACGATCTCCTGAAGATTCGGGGCGTACTGGGTGAGAAAGAGGCCGCGAAAGAGGTCGAGGCCGTCGGCGACGAAACGGCGAAGGTCGGCGCCGCTGGAGGCCAGGTTGGCGACGAGTGTCAGCCCGCCCACCGCATCGTTGGTGGCGATGGCCTCGACGAGACGGGCGAATGCATCGTCGCCGGCGAGACCCAGCGCGCGAGCAATCCCCGCCGGGTCCACCTTGCCGCCGCCGAGGGCAGCGACCTGCTCCATGAGTCCCAGCGCATCGCGGGCACTACCCGAGGCGTGGCGGGCGATCAACGCCAGGCCTTCGTGGGAAGCCTTCAGACCTTCCGCGGCGGCAACGCGTTCCAGATGGCGGACGAGAACTTCCGATCCGATGGGGTGGAAGTCGAACCGCTGGGTGCGGCTTCGGATCGTGTCGGGGAGCTTGTAGGGCTCAGTCGTGGCAAGCACGAAATGCGCATGCTCAGGCGGTTCTTCGAGCGTCTTGAGCAGAGCGTTGGCGGCGGCCCGAGAAAGCATGTGGGCCTCGTCCAAAATGTAGACCCGGCGCGCTCCCCCGACACTCGCCACGGTTCCGACGTTCGCCCTGATCTCGCGAACGTCCTCCACCTTGTTGTGCGAGGCGGCGTCGAGTTCGATCACGTCCATCGAACTGCCCTCGGTGATCCCGACGCACGAAATGCACACATTGCAGGGCTCGCCCTCCGGACTCCGGTTCGGACAGTTGAGCGCCTTGGCCAGGATTCGCGCGGTCGTGGTCTTGCCGGTCCCACGCGGCCCGGCGAAGAGATAGGCGTGAGCGACCTTGCCAGCCTGCACCTCACGCGCCAGCGTCTCGGTCACGTGAGCCTGACCGACCACCTCCGAAAACCCCTGCGGTCGATATTTCCGGTAGAGCGCGCGGTACTCGGGCATGCGGCGATGGTACAGAGAGCGTGTGAAAGAAACATTGGGGGCAATGACGTGTCCGCGTCTCGTTACCCGTTACCCGTTGCCCGTTGCCCGTGAGCGGTTCTCTTCGCGAGTTCTTTTCTGGCTGGTGCCTGGTGCCTGGAGCCTGGTGCCTATTCGAAGTCCATCGCCACATCGAGGGCTGGGACGCTGTGGGTGAGCCATCCCAGTGAGATGACGTCGACCCCTGTCTCGGCGTAGACGACGATCGATTCCGGGGTGATGCCACCTGATGCCTCCAGGACGACCCGACCCCTAGCTTGCGCGACCGCAGCTGCGACCATCGCCGGATTCATGTTGTCGAGCAGAACCGCGTCGGCGCCAGCGCGGATCGCCTCGTCGAGTCCGGCGAGGGTGGTCACTTCGACCTCGACCACTACTCCCACGTCGACGGCCGATCGGGCGGCTTTCACCGCGGCAGCGATGCTGCCCACGACGGCGAGGTGGTTGTCCTTGATCAGGACGGCGTCGTAAAGGCCAGACCGATGTGGTCGTCCTCCGCCGCACACGACTGCATACTTCTCCAAAGCGCGCAGACCGGGCGTCGTCTTGCGGGTTGCGGCAACACTCGCCCCGGTATGGGCGACCAGCGACACGACTTCCGCCGTACGGGTTGCGATCCCGCAGAGCCGTCCGAGCAGGTTGAGTGCGGTCCGCTCCCCGGTAAGGATCGGGGCCGCCGCTCCTTCTACGGTCGCCAGCACCGTCCCCTCCGCCACCCCCACTCCTTCACTCACTTCGAGCGCGATGCTGATCGACGAGTCGAGCATTGGAAAGACCGCAACCGCGATCGACAAACCGGCGACCACACCATGCTCGCGAGCCATGATCAGCCCTCGCGCCGAGGCGCCAACACCGATCACCGCGGCTGTCGTGATGTCGCCGATACCGCCGAGATCCTCTGCCAGAGCCCGCTCGAGCAACGGTCGCCACTCGCTCTCCGGTGGCAGTGGGGGGTTCATCTCACTCGCGCGACGCGACTCTCATCGGCGTCCGGGAAGTCGGACCGGAAGTGAGCTCCTCGTGACTCGGTGCGGCTGAGTGCGGCCTCCGCCAACAGCCGCGCCACGTCGACCATGTTGCCCGCCTCGCAGGGAGCCGCCGGTGTGACGCGGCGTATACGCGCGATGGCGTCGAGTGCAGTCCGCAACGAGGCGTCGACACGCACCACTCCCACGCCCTCCCACATCACCCGCCGCAAATCGGTGATCGTCCCGCCATCGATCTCGGGTTCCGGACCCGGGTCGACGATCACGAGACGCCGAGCGGCCACCGATGTCGACTCGGAAATGCGCACGACGTCTGCCGCGACCGCCTCACCAAACACGAGTCCCTCGAGCAATGAGTTGCTCGCCAGGCGGTTGGCGCCGTGGACACCGGATCGACTCACCTCGCCGACAGCCCACAGTCCCGGGAGGGAACTGCGGCCTTCGAGATCGGTTGCGATCCCGCCCATGTGGAAGTGTGCGGCAGGTGCTACGGGGATCAACTCGTCCCTCGGATCAATACCCGATTCGTGACACAGGCGGAAAACGGTGGGGAATCGCTCGGAAAAGGACGCACCGACCGCGGAGCGAGCATCGAGCGACACCGTCTTTCCACTCCGAAGTCGCTGCCACACAGCTCTGGCCACCACGTCGCGGGGTGCGAGGTCAGCATCGGGATGCTCGCGCACCATGAACCGATCTCCGGTCTCGTCAACCAGTACCGCTCCCTCGCCTCGCAGTGCCTCAGTGAGGAGCGGCATTGGATCCACGCCCGTGTCGAGGGCGGTCGGATGGAACTGGACGAATTCCGCGTCGACGATGTCCGCACCGGTTCGCGAAGCCATGGCCAATCCGTCGCCAGTGACCTCGGGAGGGTTGGTGGTGTTCGCATATACACGGCCGATGCCGCCGGTGGCGAGAACTACGGCTGAGCCCATAAAGGCAACCCGCTCACCGTCGGCGAGCCGGGCGGTCACTCCGTAGACACGACCCCCATCCATCACGAGGTCGGCCGCAAAGGTGTGTTCCTGCAGGTCGATGTGACTGGACCGCTGCACAGCCTCCACCAGGGCTCTGCTCACCTCGGCGCCGGTCGTGTCGCCATCCGTGTGGATGATTCGCCGCACCGAATGGCCTGCCTCCCGCCCGAGAACCAGCGTGCCGTCGGGGGCGACGTCGAAGCGGGCTCCTCGCTCGCGGAGGTGTCGAACCACCGAGCGTGCGTTTTCTGCAAGGGCGTCAACGGCGCGGGGATCGTTGAGGCCCGCACCGACCGCAAGGGTGTCCTCCGCGTGCAAGCGGGGCGAGTCCTGGACCGAGAGCGCCGCGGCGATACCGCCCTGGGCCCACCATGTCGAACCCCCGCCCAACTCGGTCTTGGTGATCAATGTCACGCGGCGTGAGGGCATCGACAACGCGGTCGTGAGTCCAGCGACACCGGTGCCGACGACAATCACATCGGACGGGATTCTGCGAATCGTCACCCGCCCCGCCCCCGGCCGATCGCCAGCATCCGTTCGATTGCGACACGCGCCCGGACGCCAACCTCTTCGGGCACCGTCACCTCGTGCTTCATGTCGCGCAAAGACTCGTAGATACCCGGGAGGGTGATGCGGTTCATATGGGGGCAGATGTTGCAAGGGCGGACGAACTCGGTGTCCGGGAAGTTGACCGAAACGTTTGCGGACATCGAGCACTCCGTGATGAGAAGCACGCGAGCTGGATGACGGTCGGCGACGCGACGAATCAGTCCACTCGTCGACCCAACAAAATCTGCTGCCGCGAGCACGTCCGGCGGACATTCCGGGTGTGCGAGCACCTCGATGTCACCGCCGTACGCAGCGCGAAACCGCTCGATCTCCTCGACCGTGAATCGCTCATGGACCATGCAGTGGCCCTTCCACAACACGATCTTCACCTTGGTCTGGGTCGCCGCCCACTGTCCGAGAAACTCGTCGGGGAGGAAGATCACCCGGGGCATCCCGAGCGACTCGACGACCTTAACTGCGTTTGAAGAGGTACAGCAGATGTCGGACTCCGCTTTGACTTCCGCCGACGTGTTGACGTACGTCACCACGGGCGTGTCGGGATAGCGTTCGCGGAGAAGCCGGACATCTGCTCCGGTGATCGACTCTGCGAGCGAGCAACCAGCCTCGAGCGACGGGATGAGAACGGTCTTTTCGGGATTGACCAACTTCGCCGTCTCGGCCATGAAGTGCACTCCGGCTACGACCACCACCGCGGCCTGCGTCTCAGCCGCGAGGTAAGCCATGGCGAGCGAGTCACCCACGAGATCGGCGACACCGTGAAAGATCTCCGGTGCCTGGTAGTTGTGCGCGATCACGACCGCGTTGCGCTC
>JBBTKD010000148.1:0-1063 GCA_038059105.1 Actinomycetota bacterium
AGCTTTGGCAAAGGATCGAGGCGCTCGTCGCCGCGGCGTGGGCAGTCGAGGGAACCGTCCCCCAGGCGGCGGCTGCCGCGATCGCCGCCGCTCCCCCGATCGACCCTGCTCTCTGGAAAGCGCGCGAGGACGAGACCCGACACGACGTGGCGGCGTTCGTCGACGTGCTTGCTGCGGCGTGCAGGGAACACGGACGCTGGGTGCACTACGGGTTGACCTCGTCGGACATCCTCGACACGAGCCTCGGTGTACAGATGCAAGAAGCGTCACACCTGCTTCAAGAACGACTCATCACGCTGTTCACCTCGGTGCAGCGGCTTGCGCTCGCGCACCGCACGACGGTCACGGTGGGGCGGACCCACGGCATGTGGGCGGAGCCGACAACCTTCGGTCACAAGCTTGCCGGATTCGGCTTCGAGCTGGTGCGCTCGTATCGCCGGCTCCAGTTTGCGGCGCATTCCGTCGCGTACGGCAAGATCAGCGGACCGGTCGGAACCCACTCGACCGTGCCGGCATCGGTTGAAGAGTCTGTCGTCACCAGCCTCGGGCTTCACGCCGAGCCAGCCGCAACGCAGGTGGTGGGACGAGATCGACACGCAGCATTTCTTTCGACCCTCGCCGGAGTCGGCGCCACACTCGAACGATTCGCCACGGAGATCCGCCACCTGCAGCGGTCCGAGGTCGGCGAGGTCTCTGAGCCGTTTACGGAGACGCAGAAGGGCTCATCGGCGATGCCCCACAAGCACAACCCGATTCTCTCTGAGAACGTGGTTGGGATGGCGCGCCTCTTGCGCGGCTATGCCGCATCAGGCTTGGAGAACGTCGCCCTGTGGCACGAGCGCGACATCAGTCACTCGTCTGTCGAGCGGGTCATTCTGCCCGACGCCTCGTTTGCCCTCGACTACGCCCTCGTGCGGATGACACATCTGGTCGATGGTCTCGTCGTCGACCCCGCCCGGATGCGGGCGAACCTCGAGGCCTCCTACGGCACCGTGTTCAGCCAGACCGCCCTCCTGGAATTGATCCGGAAAGGGGCCGGTCGCGACGAGGCCTATCGCATCGT
>JBBTKD010000148.1:1163-3803 GCA_038059105.1 Actinomycetota bacterium
TCGAGATCGAGGCAATGGGCAAAGGTCGGCCGCCTACGGCGTCCTCCCGCAATGGGCAATAACCACGCGATTCGCTCCAACGGGTTATTGCCCATTGCTCATTGCCCATTGCTGCCTCGGCGCGTGTACCTTCCCACCCCCACATCGATGGAGGTCGCAATGGCCAAGTACCTGTTCAAAGCCTCACTGAGTCCTGAGGGCGCCAAAGGTGTCATCAAGGACGGTGGCAGCGCCCGCCGCGCCGCAACTACGAAGATGGTGGAGAGCGTCGGTGGAAAGATGGAGGCGTTCTATTTCGCCTTCGGTGAGACCGACGCCTACCTGATCGTCGATGCGCCAGACAATGTCGCAGCTGCAGCGATCGCAATGACCGTGTCGGCCTCCGGCTCCGTCGCCACCGAGACCGTTGTCCTGATCACGCCCGAAGAGGTCGACCGTGCGGTGAAGATGAAGGTTGCGTTCACCCCGCCGGGGGCCTGAAAGAGAGGGCTCGCTCCGACTTCTCCACGACGAGCGCCTGCACGGCGTGTCCGATCGCACCCGTGGCGTCGAAGAGTTCGCTCTGCGCCAGACCTATTCCTTGGTTGTCGATGTCGGTCCGCGAGCGCATCGCGACCCATTCCGATGCTGGATAGCGGTGAAGGTAAACCGTCAGGTCAGCGTTGATGAACAGCCAACCCGTGGGCAGCACCCGACTCAGTCCGTTCCCGAAGTCCGACACCGCGGCGACGCGCTGCAACGGCGTGGCCTGTTCCCCGGAGACGAGCGGCATGGCGAGTCGCATCCACACCGTCGCTGGACCCGGCTCGTAGAAGTCGCCCTCCACGAACCTGGACTCGACCGCCCGAGTGTGAAACCACTCCCCCTCGGTCTCGCGCATCGCGTAGGGAGCGATCCCCTCAGGTGGCGGGAGCGGATCCCGGCGCGGATGCCCCGGGACGGGGATGTCGTCGACACGGATGCGCAGCGCTGAAGCGCGCGCCACTTCCACTCCTTCGGCCTCCATGACTGCGTCGAGCACCTGAATGCGCTTGCCCGACCGGACGACCCTCGTGTTCACGGCGAGCGGCTTGGTGGGCACCGGACGCATGAGATCGACCGTGAGCCGGGTCACCATCATCGTCACCGAAAATTCCATTCGCTCGAACTGACGAGCAAACAACGCCGCCACGGGACCGCCGTGCAGAGCATCGGCGTACCACCCCGCACGCGACACCGGTGCCGGGATGAATCGGTCCCCGTCGACGTCGAATACCGCTCCGCTCATCCCATGAATCGCCGCAACTCGCGGCGCGCCACGGATCGCTTGTGCACCTCGTCTGGCCCATCGGCGATCTGCAGAGTGCGAGCGTGGGCATACAGCGCGGCGAGCGGAAAGTCCTGACTGACGCCAGCACCGCCGAGCACCTGGATGCCGCGGTCGATCACCCAGGTGGCCATGCGGGGCACCGCCACCTTGATCGCCGAGATCTCGATGCGGGCACCCTGAACTCCCACAGTGTCGACGAGCCACGCAGCCTTCAGCACCATCAGCCGGGCCTGCTCGATCCTGATGCGCGCCTCGGCGATCCAGTCCTGAACGACGCCCTGCTCTGCGAGGGTCTTGCCAAACGCCTTCCGGGCGAGAGCGCGGCGACACATCACATCGAATGCTCGCTCCGCCATGCCGATCAATCGCATGCAGTGGTGGATGCGCCCAGGGCCGAGACGCGCCTGGGCGAGGGCGAACCCACTTCCCTCATCACCGAGCAGATTCCCCTTGGGTACCCGTACGCCGTCGTAGTGAATCTCAGGATGACCACCGCGCTCGTGGTATCCGAACACGGTCATGTCGCGCAGCACCTTTACGCCGGGTGCATCGAAGGGGACGAGCACCATGCTCTGGCGGTGATACGGGTCTGCATCCGGATTGGTGACGCCCATGACAATGGCGACCTTGCACCGCGATGACATTCCGCCCGACGACCACCACTTGACGCCGTTTATGACATAGTCGTCACCATCGGCCTCAATGGAACATGCGATGTTGGTCGCATCGGACGAGGCGACGGCCGGCTCCGTCATCGAGAAGCAGGATCGGATCTCGCCTTCGAGGAGCGGCACCAGCCACCGCTGCTGCTGCTCCTCGGTGCCGAACATGGCGAGGATCTCCATGTTCCCGGTGTCGGGGGCAGCGCAGTTGGTGGCTTCAGGTGCGAGGTACGGACTCCAACCAGACATTTCGGCGAGCGGTGCGTATTCGAGCACGGAGAGACCGGCACCCCATTCGGGGTCGGTGATGAACATGTTCCACAGTCCCCGCCGACGCGCCTCGACCTTGAGGTCGGCCACCACTTGCGGCATCGCGTGCGGATCACCACCGGCAGCCATCTGCTTCTCGTACTCCGCCTCAGCCGGGAACACCGACTCGTCCATGAACGAAGTCATCCGAGCCTGCCACTCCAGGGCCGAAGCAGAGAAGGAGAAGTCCATGGCCCTAAGTGTAAGGGAGGCGTTCACGCGGCTCTGCTGGGTCGGCCCTTCGGGCCTCCCGCAATTGGCAATGAGCAATGAGCAATAACCTCGCGTGAACCTTGGTCGCGTTATTGCCCATTGCGGGAGGTCGCCGAAGGCGACCGACCTTTGCCCATTGCGGGAGGT
>JBBTKD010000149.1:0-1703 GCA_038059105.1 Actinomycetota bacterium
ATGCGACGTCTGGTGCCTGGAGCCTGGTACCTGGTGCCTCTATGAATGACAAAACCGTCTTACGCGTCAGAAGCGCGCGTAAGAACCTCCCTATCCAAACCTCGCCTCGTCGATCGCAAACAGCCCTTCCGCTCCGGCGAGCGAGGTGGCGGTGAGGCCGGGGACCGTCGACAGCACGTGTTCGGCGTAGAAGGAGGCGGAGGCGATCCGGTCGGCCAGGAACTCCGGGTCGTACCCGGCCGGTTCGGCGACGGCGGCCCGGGCTGCTCGGGCATGAATCCACCCGCCCAGGGTGTCGCCCATCATCTTGAGGAACGGGGTTGCCCCGGCGAGCACGTCGTTGTAGCGAGCCTCGGCCAGCCACGCTCCGAAGGTCATCGCCACCTGGGCCGAAGCCTCGGCCGCAGCAGTGAGGCGCTCGCCGATCGGTTTGAGATCGCCGTCGAGTGAGGCCGCGTCCGCCAGCACCGTCTCGAACAACCGACGGATCGCATTGCCACCCTCCAGGGGGATGCGGCGCATCGCCAGGTCCTGTGCCTGGATGCCGTTGGTGCCCTCGTAGATCGGGGCGATTCGGGAGTCCCGCCAGAACTGGGCGACACCGGTCTCCTCGATGTATCCCGAGCCGCCGTGAATCTGGATCCCGAGCGAGGTCAACTCGACGCCGAGGTCGGTTGCCCATGCCTTCGAGATCGGGGTCAGGATCGCGGCGAGGCTTTCCTCCTGCATGCGCGCTTCCTCGTCTTCGAGGTAACGCGCCAGGTCGAGAGCGAGGGCGTTGCGATAGAGGACTCCCCGCATCGCTTCGATGTTGGCTCGCATCATCATCAGCATGCGACGCACGTCGGGATGGTCGATGATCGGGGCCTGTTCACCGCGGTCGCCGCCGACAGTGCGTCCCTGCTTACGTTGGCGCGCATAGGCGGCTGCCGCCTGATACGACCGTTCGCTCACCGCAAGACCTTCGGTACCCACGGAAAGGCGCGCCTCGTTCATCATCGTGAACATGTAGCGCATCCCCTGGTTCTCCTCCCCAATGAGATAGCCGACGGCTCCCTTACCGGCGTCACCGAACGACAACATGCAGGTCGGACTCGAATGGATGCCGACCTTGTGCTCGATCGAGAGACAGGCGTAGTCGTTGCGCTCACCGAGCGATCCGTCGGCGTTGACGAGAAACTTGGGAACGATGAAGCACGAGATGCCCTTCGTTCCCGCGGGGGCGTTCGGGGTGCGGGCGAGGACGACGTGGATGATGTTCTCCACCATGTCGTGCTCGCCCCACGTGATGAAGATCTTCGTGCCCTTGAGGCGCCACGTGCCGTCATCGGCGCGCACCGCCTTGGTCGAGAGCGCACCGACGTCGGAACCGGCGTGCGGTTCGGTGAGGACCATGGTGCCCGACCACTCGCCGGTCACGAGCTTGGGCAGGTATGCAGACTTCTGCTCGTCGGTCCCGTGGAGATGGAGCATGTCGACGGTGCCGTAGGTGAGCATGGGACACAGCGAGAATCCCATGTCCGCGGTGATGATCATCTCCTGGACGACCGCTGCCACCGCCCACGGCAGACCGCCGCCGCCAATGTCCTCGGGGAAACCGGCGGCGGGCCAGCCGGCCTCGACGAACTTCTTGTACGCCTCGCGGTAACCGGGGGGCGTTGACACGGTGCCGTCACCGTTGTGGACGCTGCCGACCGTGTCTC
>JBBTKD010000150.1:0-2728 GCA_038059105.1 Actinomycetota bacterium
CGTTGCCGAGCATCGACGAGGCCATTTCGTACCGCCTCGTCGTACCGGGTGTAGGCGCCGACGACCCGATACCGGCGCAGCATTACCTCGGTGGTACCGGCCAGGAGCGATCTCGCCACATCCACTGGATCGGCGCGGCGGGATCGATCGCCAGCGAGGCGTGACTCGATCCGACCGAGGTCGATTCTCGCCCCGAGGCGAGCGAACTCGGCCCCGGCTGCCGTGAACTCGGCGCGAGCCGCCCCAACCTCGCCGACGGCAGTAAGCGATGCCCCCAATGCGGCCCGGGAACGCGCCGCCTCATACGGGAGCCCGGTCTCCGCCCACAACTGGAACGCCTCGCGAAACAGAAGAATCGCTGCGGTGTGTTCGCCGCGAGCCGCCGCCACCGTGCCTCGGGCCTGAGCTGCAGCAGCGCGGAGCGCCGGAAATCCGAATTGCGCGGCGATACCGTCCAACTCCACGGCGCACTCTGCGGCGGCGTCGACATCTCCCGCTGCCGCGAGCACTTCGGCGGCCGCTGGGAGCAGTCGAGCGCGATGCAGAGGAGCGGGCGGAAGTGCGGCGAGCGCCGGACGCATCGATGCTGCAGCCGCCTCCGGATGCCCCTGGGCGACCTGCAACACGGCGAAGCCCGGCATGGCGTCGTGTCCGAGGGCGCGAGCTTCAAGAAACTCCGACTCTGCCGCGTCCAGGTCACCTCGCTCCAGATGGACGTTCCCGAGTTCGGCGTGCGCCAATGCGGTGAAGGAAACAAAATGCCCCAATTCGAGATGAGCGCGACGGGCACCGGACTCGGCGGCGTCCAACAAACCCCTATGCCGGTTGATCTCGGAACGCTTGACGCGGCACACACCCGGATAGCCCGCGTCCGCCGCGATCGTCTCGCACCATTGCTCGGCTGCGTCATTCCACTCCGCGGCTCGCCCGTAGTCGACCATGTCGAGACAGGCCCCGATCATGTTGCAATAGATCCGTCCCGAGTTCACCGGACCTACCTCGCCTGCCGCGGCGGCCACCATCGCCGACTCCATCAGAGCTATCCCCTCGTCGATCCTCCCCAGCCCGACGAGTGCTTGGCCGCGGTCGTGCGTGAGCAAGGCGACCAGATCACGGTCACCGATCGCTTCCGCAATCCGCAGGCTCTCGTCGAAGCTGGCAAGGGCCTGCTGCGGATCCCCCTCCTCCTCGAGCCGATGGCGACCCTGCATCCGTGCCAGGTACGCCGCCGGCCGCGACTCTGGATGTTTCGCAACGAGATCCCGGGCACGCTCCGCCCAGGCACGCGCCACTGACGGCCGCGCCTTGTCGCCGTGATCGCGTGCCAAGTCGATCGCCGCAAGCGCCGCCGCGAGTTCGTCTCCTCGAGCCGTCAGGACCGCAAATGCCCGCTCGCGCGCCGCGATCGACGAGTCGAGGTCGTTCGTCCACCAGGTCGCCTCGGCGTAGCCAAGGAGATGCTCGGCCTCCGGTGTTTGACCCCGCTCCATCGTCGTAGCGAGGAGTCCGCGCGCACGCTCCCACTCGTGAGCGGCGAGTGCGGCAAGTCCCTGAGTCCACCCGGTGGCAACCATCGGGGCAATCTACCCAGACTGGACTCGGAGACTGGAGACCGGATGCGGCCGGAGACCGGATGCCCGAGACTGGACGCCGGACGCCGGATGTCGAATGACGGGCTCCGAGATCTGCAACGGGCAACGGGAAACGGGCAACGGTCCTGCTGCGCAGGCCTACACTCCCCTCGCAACTCCGGGGAGTTCGGGTGAGCCGAACTGAGAGGGTGGCCTGACCGCCACCGACCCGCCGAACCTGAACTGGGTAATGCCAGCGGAGGAAGACGTGAGCGAACGACTCTGTGTGATCCTCACCGGGGGTTCCGGGCTGCCCATCGGTCCCCTACCGAAACCCGACCTGGTGATCGCTGCCGACTCGGGGCTGCACCTTGCCGAAGGGCTCGGTCTCACGGTCGACCTCATCGTCGGCGACTTCGATTCGGCCGATCCCGAAATCGTGGTCGATGCGGTCGAACGCGGCTCGGCCATCGAGTCACATCCTGCGGACAAGGACGCCACCGATCTCGATCTCGCCCTGACCGCCGCTGGTCGTCTCGGCGCCACTCGCACCATCGTCGTCGGGGGCGCCGGCGGTGATCGCATCGACCACTTCCTGGCGAACACGGGACTGATCGCCTCCGAGCGCCACGCTGCCGTCGGACCCGAGTGGTGGGTGGGCCGCTTGCGGGTGTGGCCCACTCGGGAAGAGCGCACTGTCGAGGGGCAACCCGGCGACATCGTTTCGATAGTGCCCGTTGGCGGCGCCGCCACGATCACCACCACCGGGCTGCGGTGGGGGTTGATGAAGGAGACCCTCGAGTTTGGATCGTCGCGGGGAGTGAGCAACGAGATGACCGGCACCACGGCGACCGTGCAGGTCCACTCCGGAGTCGTCATGGTCGCCCACGGGGAGGTCATCTCATGAAACGCCTGATCGTTCTTGCGGCCGCGCTCCTGGTGGTTGGTTCCTGCGCCGACACCGAACGCGCCGACACCGTGACGCTGCTCGCCCACGACTTCTTTGCGGTGACACCTGAGGTGCTCGAGGCTTTTACTGCAGAGACCGGGATCACGGTCGAGGTCATCCTCGGCGGCGATGCCGGGATCGTGGTGAATCAGGCGCTGCTCACCGCGGGCAATCCGGTGGCCGACGTCCTGTTTGGTGTCGACACCAC
>JBBTKD010000151.1:0-1297 GCA_038059105.1 Actinomycetota bacterium
CCCGCAACGCCGAGGTCTTCACCATGCAGGATCCCGAGTTCGCCTCCGTGCTGGGGGCCGCGCAGGCAGGCGCCGAATGGGCTTGGGCACTCCTCTACCGCAGCCACGCCGGCCGGGTGCTCGGCTACCTGCGCGGCCGGGGCGCCTCAGACCCGGAGAATCTCCTCGGAGAGGTGTTCCTCCAATTGGCGCGCAACATCTCCACCTTCTCAGGTACCGAAGACAACTTCCGCTCCTGGGTGTTCACGGTCGCCCACCACCGGCTGCTCGACGAGCGGCGAGCGGCACGCCGGCGCCCTTCGGAGTCCGTCGCCGAAATCGAGGAGAGCGCGCCCGTACCCGGTGACGCCACTGCGGAGTCCGCCCTGACCTCGATCGGCACTGACCGCGTGCGGGAACTGATTGGGCGGCTCGCCCCAGCGCAGCAGGAGGTCTTGCTCCTGCGCATCGTCGGCGGGCTGACGGTGCCCGAGATCGCGGATGCAATCGGCAAGAACACCGGTGCGGTGAAAGCCCTGCAACGCCGGGGACTCGAGGCCCTCCGCAGGATGATGGAACACGAGGGAGTACCCCTGTGAGCGATCCCGGCGGTTACGAGGTTGTCGAGGGAGACGACGACGTGGATAGGCGTATCAGCGAGCACGACATCGAAACAATTCTGACCGGCGGGATACCGGCAGATCCGTCCCTTGACGCGCTCGCAACCCTCATTCGCACCTCCGATTTCGACGAGACCGTGCCGGAGCGCGTCGCCTCACGGCACGTGGCCGCGGCAGCATCCGCAGCCGCCCGAGCCGACCACAGGCTCCCGACAGCGGCAAACGATGGGCGGCGACGCCGCCTCCTGTTCCGCGGAGCGCTCTCCGGGCTCACCGCCAAGATCTTGTTCGGCACAGCGGTGGCCCTCGCCGCCACCGGAGGCGCCGCTGCCACCGGGATCCTCCCCGACCCCATCCAGTCGGTACTCGCCGACGGCGCCTCGCACTTCGGTATCGAGCTCCCCCATCCGCGAGAGGCGACCACCACGACGACCACGACGACGGCCGCTACGACCACCGCCGCAACAACCACGACGACGGATCCGGATGATGAAGGATCAAGCGCTCTCCCCGGTTCCTACATCTGGGAGTCCACGGCCTGCGCCGGCGATCCCATCTCGGTGGCGTACACGGTGTCGGCCAACGGCGAGCTTGCCCTCGGCGCCATCGCCGGCGATCCGGAGAACGTGGACGCCACCACCGATCGAATCGAAGTCCGGTTCACCGATGGCATCCGCATCCAGATCAGCATCGACGGC
>JBBTKD010000152.1:0-2949 GCA_038059105.1 Actinomycetota bacterium
TACGACCCGAGCGCGGCGATCGGCGAATCCGGGGGCGGAAGGCTGAATCCGACGACAGGGAGCCGCTCCGTCCAGATCTCACGCGTGGCGATCAGCGAGAACACGACGACGAGGAGGCCGACGAAGAACCCGGGGTTGCGGATTCGCTGCTGGCCCGCCTCGACCGCCTCGGCAAAACCCGAGAGCACCCCTTCGGGGAAACGAGCGCGTACTCGCTCTGCGGTTTCATCCCACAGGGCGCGGAGTCGCGCCGAGCCGTTCACCTGATAACGGAACAGTTCCTCATCTCCGACCTCGCGCCCGCGGCGCGCCTGAAACCTCGCCTTGATCGCGGACGGCAGGTGAGCGATGTTCCAGAACCCTGCCGCAAGCACCCCGGGTAAGGCAAACCTGCCTCCGAAGATCCCGAGCACGCTCTCCGCGATGCCGACGAAGAACGTCACGGGGAGCGCCCAGAGCAGCGTGAGCGGTGAATACGCCTTGATCATGGCTCGGGTCTCGCCGGCGCGCTCCCGCCAGCGGGGTATCGGATCGGGACCCTCGTAGCGAACGACACTCGAGGGCACGACCACCACGCGTCCTCCGCGTAAGCGTGCCCGTTGACAGAAGTCGATCGCCGCGGAAGTGGGCGGCATGGTCGGATCGACTCCTCCGAGCCCGCGGAACAGGTCGCGCCTGATGAGCATCGAGGCGTCCGAGACCGCAGCGACATCGCGGATCACGTCGTACTGCGCCTGATCGAGTTCGCCTTCCTGCAGACCCGAATACGGGGCATTGAAGACATCTGTGGCGTAGCCCACCGACACCAGCCGCTCAGGGTCGAGAGAATCGACGACCTTGGATCCGGCCACGGCTGCCTCTACTCGCAAGCCGTCGTAGACGAGTGCCGCCAGCGCCCCCGGCTCGGGTCGGGCTCGCTGACGGAGAGCCCAGACGTAGTCGAAGTCCGCACCGATCGCGTCGTACACCGCTCGCAGGTGTGGTCGCCACATCGCCTCGCGCTCACCGGTGACGCGCCGCACCTCGTCCGAACCCCCAACGACGATCACGCGTGTCGGCCCATACACTTGCGCGGCGATCGCTTCGAGGCATGGACCCAGGAGATCCGGGTTGTCGGCGGTCACGATCGCCACCACCCGGGGCGCGGCGGGACGAGTTGTGGTGGGGTCGATGGACATGCGAAGGGGCATTCTACGGAGGGGTCCGAATGATGAAGGTGACACTCCTCTCAGGAGGCGTGGGAGGCGCTCGCGCCAGCCGCGGCTTCGACTCGGTGCTCGGATCCGACGAACTCACGATCGTCATCAATGTCGGTGACGACGATCGCATCCACGGTGTGCACGTGTCCGCCGACATCGACACCGTGCTCTACACGCTTGCCGACCGAGAGGGACCGCAGGGCTGGGGTATCGCCGGAGACACGTTCACCGCCATGGATCGCCTCGCCGCATCCGGACAGGACACACGATTCCGAATGGGCGACGCAGATCTTGCGTTCTGCATCGCCCGAACGAGGGCGCTCGACGCCGGTGAACCTTTGTCATTGGTCGTCGCCAGGACCGCCGTGGTGCTCGGTATCACCCGTCAAGTCCTCCCGGTCACCGATGGGACGCTGCGAACTCGCATCCAAACCTCGGCGGGAGAGTGGCTCGCATTCCAGGACTACTTCGTGCTGCGTGGTCATCGCGACGAAGTCGCCGCGGTCGAGTACACGGGTGCCGGTCTCACCAAGCCCGCACCAGGCGTGCTCGACGCGATCAGTGGAGCCGACCTCGTCGTGATCGCACCATCCAATCCCCCGCTCTCTGTCTGGCCGATTCTGGCGGTGCCCGGCGTGCGCGATGCTCTCGCCAGAGCACGACGGGTGATCGCGGTGAGTCCGCTGTTCGCCGGGATCGCCTTGAAGGGCCCGGCCCACCGCGTGATGGCGTCACTCGGCCTCCCCGCCGGCAATGCCGGCGTGCTCGTCGCATACCAGGGTCTGCTCACCGACCTCGTGGTCGACGTCGACGATGCCGCCGACGTGGCCCGCCTCTCCGGAGATGTGGTTATCCATGCCGTCGATACCCGGATCACGCGCCGGGTCGACGCGGCACGCCTGGCATCGTTCATCATGGGCCTCACATGACACTGACGATTCACCCTTTGCCCGGAATTCCCGAGGTCGTCGAGGGCGACGATCTTCCCGCCCTGCTGCTCGCCGCGATCGCCCGCGCCGGACTCTCACCGGAACCGGGCGACGTACTCGTCGTCACCCACAAGGTCGTATCCAAGGCCGAGGGTGCAGTCGTAACCCTCGTCGGTGATGAGGAACGGGCCTACCGAGCGCTCGTGCTCTCGGAGGCTGCAGACGTGATCCGGCGTCGCGGCGACCTCGTCATTGCCCGCACCAAGCACGGCTTCATCTGCGCCAACGCCGGGGTCGATCGCTCGAATGCAGCACCGGGAACCGCAGTCCTCCTCCCCCACGATCCGGACCGCTCCGCCCACGGCATTCGCATGGCGTTGAAGGCAGCCACCGGCGTTGACCTCGTGGTGGTGATCTCGGACACCTTCGGAAGGCCGTGGCGACGCGGGCTCACGGACGTGGCGATCGGCCTCTCCGGCATGGAGGCGATCCTCGACCTCAAGGGGACCCGCGATGCAGTCGGACGTGAACTCCAGGTGACCGAAGTCGCCATCGTCGACGAGATCGCCGCCGCCGCCGACCTGGTGATGGGCAAGGCGACCTCGGTGCCCGCAGCACTCCTGCGAGGCATTGCGGTGCCGGTCGGAGAGGGCAGAGCAGTCGACCTGGTGCGGTCGGCGGATGAGGACATGTTCCGGTAGGACGACGGTCCATCGTCCATCGTCCATCATCGGGATGGCAGATTGCAGATTGCAGACAAGAAGTAGCCATCTGCCATCTGCCATCTGCCATCTGCCATCTGCCATCTGCCATCTGCCATC
>JBBTKD010000153.1:0-4285 GCA_038059105.1 Actinomycetota bacterium
GACGCCATGGCGGTGACCTCCCGTGGCTGAGTTTGATCCCGTCGGACTCTTCAGGGTGCTGGTGGCGCATCACGTCGAATTCGTCGTCGTCGGTGGGATCGCGGCCAGACTTCGTGGCGCGCCGGTGCTCACTCAGGACGTCGACATCACACCGTCGGCGAGCCGCGAGAACCTCGAGCGACTGGCCGGGGCCCTGGCGGAACTCGATGCCCGGCTGCGAACAGCGGCGGATCCCGGCGGTGTGGCGGTGCCGTTTGATCTCGGGCTGCTCGAGTCCGGTTCGATCTGGACACTGGTCACGCGCTTCGGTGACCTCGATCTCGTAGTGACGCCCGATGGAACTGGCGGGTACCCCGACCTGATCAGGGACGCCGACCCCTTGCGCGTGGCGGTGAGTCCGGATTTGGTGGTCGAGGTGGCATCCCTGGCAGACGTTGTCCGGAGCAAAGAGGCGGCCGGACGAGAAAAGGACCGCGCCGCTCTCCCGATGCTGCGCCGAGCGCTCGAGGAATCTGGGGGATAGCGCGTCTAGTTCTTGTCCACAGGACTAAAACCTGGTACAGTATTGGTCATAGTGACAAGAACCAATCCTGAAGTGCCAGCCGGCTACGACCCCTCGCAGTTCCCGGCGTTCGCCGTCACCGTCGACATCGTGATCCTGACCATGTCCGAAGGCTTGCTTCAGGTGTTGCTCGTGCGTCGCGGTGGGGCTCCGTACGCCGGGATGTGGGCGATTCCGGGAGGCTTCAAGCGTCCGGCCGAGACCCTGGACGAGGCGGCGAAGCGGGAGCTGTCCGAAGAAACCAGCGTCGACGCCGCGAGCCTCCTGACCCAGTTCGGGGCGTACGGCGACCCAGAGCGCGACCCTCGCATGAACGTCGTCACCGTTGCATACCTCGCCGTGCTGCGCGACGTCGGCGCGGTGGTGGCGGGTACGGATGCTGCCGAAGCAGCGCTGGTCCCGGTGTCCGACGTGCTCGACGAGAAGATCGAGTTGGCGTTCGACCATCTTCGCATCGTGCGTGACGCCATCGAGCGGGTTCGCATCGAGCTCGAGGTATCTGGCATCGCCACCGCGTTTGTGGGCACGACCTTCACCATGGCCGAGCTCCGTTCGGTATACGAGGCGATCTGGGGAGTGGAGTTCGACGCCGCCAACTTCCGACGGAGCATCTTTGCCACCGACGGGTGGGTGGTCCCGACCGGACGCCGGGCGCGACCCGGCTCAGCCGGCGGACGGCCCGCAGAACTCTACAAGGCGGGCTGGGCGTGGTGTCACGGCGGTCCCATTCACCGCACGCAGCGACCTGAAGAGAGGAAGTGAAGCGATGAAAGCCGTTGTTTATGACAGGTACGGCCCCCCGGATGTCTTGCGGATCGAGGATGTACCCATCCCGGTTCCAGGTGACGACGATCTGCTCGTCAAGGTCCACGCGTCGACAGTGAATCGGACCGACTGCGGGTACCGGGGAGGCAAGCCCTTCATCATCAGGTTCTTCAGCGGACTGCGTCGTCCGAAGGTGGCGATCCTCGGGACCGAGTTCGCCGGCGAGGTCATCGGGATCGGCAGCGCCGTCACGGCGTTCAAGGTGGGCGACAGGGTGTGCGGCTGGTGCGAGAGCACTTTCGGTGCACACGCCGAGTACATGACGGTCCGCGCCGAGCGCTTGATTGTGAAGATTCCCCAAGGCAGGACCTTTGAGGAGGCTGCTCCGAGCACCGAGGGCTCCCACTACGCCTTCAGCTCGTTCCGGGGTGCCAAGTCGCAACGAGGGCAGGACGTCCTCATCTACGGCGCCACCGGATCGATTGGTTCAGCGGCGGTTCAGATCGCCAAGAACCTGGGTCTCAACGTGACGGCGGTGTGTGGGACGGACCAGATGGAACTTGTGAAGAGCTTGGGTGCCGACAGGGTCATCGACTACCAGACCGATGACTTCACCAAGGACCATCAGAAGTACGACCTGGTCCTGGATGCGGTCGGCAAGAGTTCGTTCCGCCGGTGCCGTCGCCTGTTGAAGCCGAAGGGGATCTACTCGTCAACGGACGGGTGGTGGAACCCGGTCCTGGCGCTCATCACCCCGCTGTTTCGGGGCAGGAAGGTACTGTTTGCGATCTCGCACCACCACCCGGAGGGGATCAAGTACCTCAAAGGCTTCATCGCATCGGGCGAGTACAAGCCGCTCATCGACCGCCGGTACCCACTGGATCAGATCGTCGAGGCCTATCGCCGCGCCGAAAGCGGCCAGAAGGTCGGCAACATCATCCTGACGGTGGGAAGTCACGGCGGCTGAGCTGCGGTAAGTCACGACCCGTCGGCACCCAAGCCGCTCCCTACCGGCGAGCCGCAGTCGAATACCGCTCAGGTTTCCGGTTTCGCCTTCCCTTTTCTCCTCTCCTTTCCCGGCTTTGCGCCTGATCTGGGGCTACCTCTATACTCCGTGGTCGCGACTTCGGTCCCGACGTCCCTTCTCGTGTAGGGCGAATTCGGCTGGCATCCAGCGGAATTGCGCCTCCGAAGGAGGGAATTCAAAGGGCCGGAATCTCCCCTCGGGGCGAGGTGCCGGCTCACGCACGTGCAGCGAAAGCCACTTGGGGCTGCGCTGCGCAGACAACGACATAGCGGAGAGGGCAGGAGTGCCGACCATCCAGCAGCTGGTCCGTGAGGGCCGCGAATCAAAACCGAAGAAGGACAAGACGCCGGGTCTGGCTGGCGCGCCGCAGCGTCGCGGCGTGTGTACTCGCGTCTACACGGTCACCCCCAAGAAGCCGAACTCCGCTCTCCGCAAAGTTTGTCGTGTCCGCCTCTCCACCGGCACTGAAGTCACCGCATACATTCCCGGCGAAGGCCACAACCTCCAGGAGCACTCGATCGTGCTCATCCGTGGCGGCCGCGTGAAGGATCTCCCGGGTATTCGCTACAAGGTCGTCCGCGGCGCACTCGATGCCGCCGGCGTATCAGCCCGTCGCCAGGCCCGTTCCCGCTACGGCGCCAAGAAGGTCTGAGAACCATGCGCCGCGCCCCCGCCGAAGTACAGCGCCTCGAACCGGACCCGTTGTTCCGCAGCGTGCTCGTCACGCAGCTGATCAACAAGGTCTTGTGGAAGGGCAAGAAGGACAAGGCCCGCGCCATCGTCTACGGCGCCCTCGAGATCATCGAGAAGCGCGTCGGGTCGGATCCGATCACCGTTTTGAAGAAGGCCGTCGACAACGTCCGTCCGGCCGTCGAGGTTCGCTCCCGCCGCGTCGGCGGCTCGGCGTATCAGGTTCCCGTCGAGGTTCGTCCCCGCCGTTCCAGCACGCTCGCCGTGCGGTGGTTGGTCGACTACGCCCGCAAACGCCGCGAGAAGGATATGGCCGAGCGTTTGGCCAACGAGATCCTCGACGCCTCATCGCGTCAGGGTGCTGCGTTCAAGCGCAAGGAAGACATCCACAAGATGGCCGAATCCAACAAGGCATTCGCCCACTACCGCTGGTAATTCCATGACCACCAATGAGCTGAGTCACCTTCGTCAGTACCCGCTGAGCCGGACCCGAAACATCGGGATCATGGCGCACATCGACGCGGGCAAGACGACCACGACCGAGCGCATCCTCTACTACACGGGCAAGACCTACAAGATGGGCGAGGTCCACGAGGGTGCAGCCGTCATGGACTGGATGGAGCAGGAGCAAGAGCGCGGCATCACGATCACCTCCGCCGCGACGACATGCTTTTGGAAGGACACCTGGATCAACATCATCGATACGCCGGGTCACGTCGACTTCACCGTCGAAGTGGAACGGTCGTTGCGCGTTCTCGACGGTGCGGTTGCGGTGTTCGACGCCGTCGCCGGAGTCGAGCCGCAGTCCGAGACGGTCTGGCGTCAGGCCGATCGCTACAAGGTGCCCCGCATCTGCTTCATCAACAAGATGGACCGGATCGGGGCCGACTTCTATTCGGCCCTCGACTCAATCGTCAAGCGTCTCGAGGCGCGCCCTGTCGCTTTGCAACTCCCCATCGGCGCCGAGTCCGAGTTCAAGGGCGTGATCGACCTCGTCGAGATGAAGGCCCATGTGTGGCCCGACGACACCGGCGAGGACTGGCAGACGATCGACATCCCCGCCGAGTACGCCGACCGCGCCCACGAATGGCGTGGCAAGTTGCTCGACGCGTGTTCCGAGGTCGACGAGAAGCTCCTCCACAAGTACCTCGAGGATCTCGACATTTCGGTGGACGAGATCCGGGCGGCGATCCGCACCGCCGTTCTCAACAATGTCTTCGTGCCGATCCTCACCGGCGCCG
>JBBTKD010000154.1:0-7937 GCA_038059105.1 Actinomycetota bacterium
CGAACGCGCCTCGCGCGGCGGGGGCAATGGGCGATGAGCAATGGGCAATAACCCGCCGAACGATCCACTCGCGTTGTTTCCCTGTCCGCAACTTGCTCCGAATCGGGAGCCAGATGCGTCGGAGCCGGTTATTGCCCATTGCCTATTGCCCATCGCTCCCATGACCATCGACCTCGCACTCGAAGCACTGATGGCTGGCCGCGTGATTGGCATCCCCACTGACACCGTCTATGGGATCGGAGTGGACCCGATGCAGGAGGATGCACTGCGTCGGCTCTACGAGATCAAGGGTCGGCCTGAGGACAGTCCGATTCCGATTCTGGCGGCAAGCCTTGCCGATGCCCGCGGGCTTGGGATGATCGACGATGCCGTGGGCAAGTACTGGCCGGGACCGCTCACTGTCGTGGTGCGCCGCATGCCGGAGACACCGCGGTGGATCGGTGATGCCGCACGCGACACCGTTGCGTTGCGGGTTCCTGATCATCCGGTTGCCCTCGCTCTGCTTGCCAGGTCCGGTCCCTTGGCGGTGACGAGTGCCAACCGGTCGGGTGAGGAGACGGCACCCGATGATGTCGCCGCCCGGGCGGCGCTTGGTGATGGCGTCGCGGTGTATCTCGAGGGTCGCGGCGGCGGGGGCCTTGCCTCGACCATCGTCGATCTCACCGGGCGACAGCCGATCGTGATCCGTCCCGGTCCCGTAGCCTGGGGACCATGAGCAGACAAAAGGGTTCCCGGCAGCGTCCCGTCGCCGAGCGAACGCGTTATCGCGAGCAGTTCTCCCGTCGCAGTCGACGCCCGGTCGCAGCGCCAGCGGTCGTCGTCGGCGAACCGATCAGTCGCCGCCGCTGCTGGGCGGCGGCACTGGGTGCCACCTTCGTTCTCCTGATCGCCTTCACCGCAGTCATCACCGCGATCGTCCAACAGGATCGCGACAATGCCGGTGGAGCGTCGATCGCCGTCGCGGTGGCTGCCGCACTTGTGCCGGTTGCGTTCACGGTGTTGGCCCGGGTGTCGCGTTCGGGACGGCCGGTGCGCTCGGTATTCATCGTGGCCCCTCTTGCGATTGCGGCGTATCTCGCGGTGGGATCGCTGGTGCGTGACCCGAGTTCGTCTCTCGTGCTCACGTTTGGCATCGCCGGTGCATTCGTACTGCGGGCCGATCCCGTGCACCGCATTCCGATGCGGATCACCGCGGTAGGAGTGTTGTCTGCGGTCACGCTGCTTCTTGCGGTGGTGGCTCCGGTGGCGGCGGTTGTCGTCGCTCCGTTCCTTCCGTTCACAGCCCTGGTTGTGGCCGACATCGTGGCCGAGTCCAGATCGGTCGCCTGACCCCCGCCGCTACCCTCGGCCCCACATGGATCCGAGCATCGAAAAGGTAGATCCTGCCGTCGCAGCCCTCATCGCCAAAGACGTGGAGCGGCAACGTACTCACGTTCAGTTGATTGCCTCGGAGAATTTTGTATCACGCGCCGTGATGCAGGCTTCGGGATCCGTCCTCACCAATAAGTACTCCGAGGGCTATCCCGGCAAGCGGTACTACGAGGGTTGCGAGACGATCGATGAGGTCGAGTCGCTCGCCGCTGATCGGGCCACGGCGCTCTTCGGTGCCGAGCACGCCAACGTCCAGTCCCATAGCGGTGCCCAGGCCAACATGGGGGCCTACTTTGGCTTGCTGAAGCCGGGGGACAAGGTCCTGGGGATGCGTCTCGACCAGGGGGGCCATCTCACCCACGGCTCGCCGGTCAACTTCTCCGGGATGCTCTACGACTTCGTTGCCTACGGGGTCCACACCGAGACCGAGGTGGTCGACATGGCAGAGGTCGCCGAAGTGGCCCGCCGCGAGCGTCCCCGCATGATCGTGGCCGGATACTCCGCCTACTCCCGCATCCTCGACTGGGCGGCGTTCCGTGCGGTGGCCGACGAGGTGGGGGCTCTGCTCATGGTGGACGCCGCTCACATCATCGGGTTGATCGCCGGCGGGGCTCATCCCAACCCTGTGCCCCACGCCGATGTGGTCACCGCTACCACGCACAAGGCGTTGCGCGGTCCCCGCGGAGGTCTCATCCTCTGTCGTGCCGAACACGCTGCCGCCATCGACAAGGGGGTGTTCCCCAATGCCCAGGGCGGTCCGATCAACAACCAAATCGCCGCCAAGGCGGTGTGCTTCCACGAGGCGTCGACCCCAGAGTTCCGCACGTACGCCGCGCAGATCGTCTCCAACGCCAGTGCGATGGCGACCGCCGTTGTCGACGCCGGGGTGCGGGTGGTTTCGGGTGGTACCGACAACCATCTCTTCCTCATCGACCTGCGCTCGGTCGATGCGGATCTCACCGGCCGCGACGCAGCGCGGCACCTTTCGACCGTCGGCATCACGCTCAACTTCAACACGATCCCGTTCGATCCCCGCCCCCCGTACCGGGCCACCGGCCTGCGGATCGGGCTCCCCGCCGTCACCACCTGCGGGATGCGCGAGGCGGAGGTGAGGGAGGTGGGCCGTCTGCTCGCCACAGCCCTCCAGCAACGCAACGATGCCGCCGCGATGGGCCGGGTGCGGTCTCGTATCTCCGAGCTTGCGGCTGCCTTTCCGCCCTATCCCAAGGACTTTCCCGGTCATGTGTGACGGTTATTTGCGTCGCGTAATCGACTCCAATAGATTGTGAAAGAAATCACAAGTGGTCACGAGGGGATCAACGCGGTGAGCGATTCGGTACATCGTCGCGTCAGCGAGCACGTTGCCGCCGGTGCCGAGTCGGGTGCGTTTTTCGGTTCGATCATGGCGGGACTCGTCCTCGGGGCTCTCGCCGACAAGGCTCTCGGCTGGTATCCGGCGATGGTCATCGTCGGGATCATCACCGGGTCGATCGTTGGATTCTGGAGAATGTGGACGATTGCGAACCGAGACAATGCGCGCTGACGTCGAAGCCAACCTCGCCAGGCACATCGTGCGTCGGGCTGCTGTCGTTGGGCCGATCATCGTCCTCGGGGGCTGGTTGTTCCGCGGGGTGGATGGCGCTGTCGCCGCAGCCGTCGGCGTCGCCATCGTCATCGCCAACTTTCTCGCCTCAGGCATCGTAATGTCGGCGGCGGCGAGGGTCTCCCTGACCCTCTATCATGCCGCCGCGCTCATCGGCTTCTTGCTGCGCCTCGTGCTGATCACGGTGGTGATGCTGGTCGTGGCGCGGTTGTTCGACATCGATCGCACGGCGTTCGGCGTCGCCGCGGTGGTGAGCTACCTGGTGCTGCTCACGCTGGAGGTGGTCGCCATCGTCAAGAGTGGAAAGAGGGAACTCGAGTGGACGTCCTGATCCTGGCGAGTGAAGAGTGCGATACCGCCAAGGAAATCATCTGCGCGCCCACCAATGTGATCGAGCTCTTCGAGTTCAAGCACGCGCTCTTCTCGATCGGTCCGCTCGACTTCACCCGGACCGTGATCCTGATCTTCTTAGCGATGTTCATTGTGTTGGCCTTGCTCTTCTTTGCGTTTCGCAAGCCGAAGATCGTCCCCGGCAAGTTCGGAGTGGTGATGGAGTCGCTCGTGTCGTTCGTACGAGAAGACGTCGCCAAAGGGACGATCGGACCCGAGGGCAGCAAGTACGCCCCTTACCTGCTGGCGATGTTCCTCTTCATCCTGGTGGGCAACCTCTTCGAGCTGACACCGTTCATCAACTTCCCCCTGACCTCGCGGATGGCGATCCCCCTCATGCTGTCGCTGTTCACGTGGCTGATTTTCGTCTTCGTCGGCTTCTCCCACGGGGGACTGCACTACCTGACGGGAATCATCTGGCCGAAGAGCGTTCCGATCGGGTTGCGCTGGCTGGTGGGTCTCATCGAGTTCGTTTCGACCTTCATCCTCCGTCCGATCACTCTCGCAGTACGGTTGTTCGCCAACCTGGTTGCGGGTCACCTGATGCTCACTCTGCTCCTGGCTTCGGGGTGGCTGTTCTTTGCGAGCGTGGGCGACATCGGCGTCCGCGCCGCCATCGGTTTGCCGTGGTTCTTGTTCGGTCTGCTGATTTTCGTGTTTGAGTTCGTCGTCGCAGTGCTGCAGGCATACATCTTCACGCTGCTGACGGCTGTGTACATCCAAACGTCGGTGCATCCGGAGCACTGAGGAGGTAGGAAAGACAATGGAAGAGATCAAGGGAGCGATTGCGCTCATCGGCTACGGACTGGCGGCGATCGGACCCGGAATCGGGATCGGAATCGTCGTAGGTAACGCCATTCAGGCGATGGCCCGCCAGCCCGAGGCCGCGACGGTCGCCCGCACCACGATGTTCTTGGGGATCGCCTTCACCGAGGCGCTGGCCCTGATCGGCTTCGTCCTGTTCTTCATCGCCTAGGAGGTGCGAGCGCTATGAATCTATTCGCACCGATCCTCTTGATGGCACAGGTCGAGGGAGAAACGACGACCACCACCGAGCCCGACGGGATCCAGCTCCTGCTGCCGGCGAGTTCGGAACTGATCGCCGGTCTCATCGCCTTCACGATCATCTTCGTGTTCGTGTGGAAGTGGGTGCTGCCGATGGTCGACAAGAGGTTGGAGGCTCGCCAGCAGGCGATCGTCGGCCAGCTCACCGCCGCCGAGGCAACCAAGCACGAGGCCGAAGGTGTGCTCGCCGACTACAAGGCGCAACTTGCCAAGGCTCGTGACGATGCCAACAGCATCGTCGAAGAGGCTCGTCGCACCGCAGATGCGCTGCGCCGCGAGACGGTGAGCAAGGCCTCCGACGAGGCGAGCGAGATCACCCGGAAGGCCCGCGAAGAGGCAGCGGGCGAGCGCGAGCGCGCCGCGGGTGCGATCCGTGACGAGGTGGCCGCCCTGTCGATGGCAGTCGCCGAGAAGGCCGTTGCCGGTGCGGTCGACACCAAGGCCCACGCCAAGCTCGTCGAGCAGTACATCGCAGAGTTGGGAGCGTTGCGCCCGTAATGGCTGCTGAAGACCGCATCGACGGCTACGCCTCGGCGATCCTCGAGTTCGCCACGGCGGAGGACCAACTGGAGCGCGTGGGTGACGAGCTGTTCCGGATCGCTCGCGCCTTCGAATCCTCCACGCCGCTCCGTGAGGCGCTCACCGATCCTCGGATCCCCGCCGAGCGGAAGAAGGGTGTGGTCAGCGACCTCCTCGGCGACAAGGCGTCGCCGCTCACGGTGAGCCTCGTCGACTTCGTCGTGAGTGCCGGCAGAGCGTCCGATCTCCCCGCGATCGCCGATCGGGTGACAGCCCAGGCGGCGTCCGCGAGGAACAAGGCGATCGCCGAGGTGCGCACTGCCGTCGAACTCGACGCCGCCACGATCGCACGGCTGACCACTGCGCTCAACAAGGCGACGGGCAAGGATGTCGAAGTGAAGACCGTGATCGACCCCACGGTGATCGGTGGAGTCGTGGCGCGGATCGGCGACCTGATCATCGACGGCACCGTGAGCCACCGCCTCGAGCAGCTCCGCGAAACCCTGAACAAGCGCTGAGGAGTTTTCCATGGCCGACCTGACCATCAATACCCAGGAGATCACCGAGGCGCTGCGCCGCAACCTCGCCGATTGGAAGCCATCGCTGGAAGCGGCGACGGTCGGCCATGTGATCTCGATCGGCGACGGCGTCGCCCGCATCGCGGGCTTGCCCGGGACCATGGCGTCGGAACTCCTCGAGTTCCCCGGCGGTCTGCTCGGTGTTGCCCTCAACCTCGATGAGGACTCGATCGGAGCCGTCATCATGGGCGAGGCCTCCCACATCCAGGAGGGCGACCCGGTCCGCCAGACCGGCAAGGTGCTTTCGATTCCCGTCGGCGACGCCCTCCTCGGTCGTGTGGTCGACGCCCTGGGCAACCCGATGGACGGAAAGGGACCGCTCGGCGCAACCGAAACCCGGTTGCTCGAAACCCAGGCGCCATCGGTGGTGTCTCGCCAGCCCGTTCGCGAGCCGTTGCAGACCGGGATCAAGGCCATCGATGCGATGACCCCGATCGGGCGCGGCCAGCGTCAGTTGATCATCGGCGACCGCCAGTTGGGCAAGACCGCCATCGTCATCGACACGATCATCAATCAGCGCGACTCGGGCGTGAAGTGCATCTACGTCGCCATCGGCCAGAAGTCGTCGACGGTTGCCGAAGTGGTGCAGGTGCTGGAGCGTGCCGGTGCCATGGCGTGGACTGTCGTCGTCAACGCCCCCGCCTCGGCGGCACCGGCGCTGCAGATGTATGCCCCCTACTCCGGTTCTGCGATCGGACAGCACTGGATGTACAAGGGCGAGCATGCCTTGGTGATCTTCGACGACCTGTCAAAGCAGGCCGTCGCCTACCGCGAGATCTCGCTTCTGCTGCGCCGTCCTCCGGGCCGTGAGGCTTACCCGGGTGACGTGTTCTATCTCCACAGCCGTCTCCTGGAGCGCTGTGCCAAGTTGTCGGCCGAGCTCGGTGGCGGTTCGCTCACCGGGCTGCCCATCGTTGAGACCAAGGCTGGCGACGTGTCGGCCTACATCCCCACGAACGTGATCTCGATCACCGACGGACAGATCTACCTGGAGGGTGACCTCTTTTACTCGGGCGTCCGTCCCGCCATCAACGCCGGTATTTCTGTGTCGCGGGTGGGCGGCAACGCCCAGATCAAGGCGATGAAGAGCGTGGCCGGAACGCTGCGCCTCAACCTTGCACAGTTCCGCGAGTTGGAAGCGTTCGCCGGGTTCGGTTCCGATCTCGACGCGGCCTCTCAGGCGCAGTTGGCCCGCGGTCGCCGGGTGGTGGAGGTGCTCAAGCAGCGCCAGTACGCACCGGTGCCGGTGGCCGGGCAGGTGCTCTCGATCTACGCCGTGAGCAATGGGCTGATGGACAAGGTGCCGGTCGAGCGCATCGCCGAGTTCGAGCTGGCGTTGTCCGATTACATCCGGACCCGTCACGGCGCCCTCCTCGACAGCATTGAGACCAAGGGCACGCTGCCGGACAAGGCCGCCCTCGATGCTGCCATCGTCGAATCCGTCGAGCGGTTTCTCGGGAGCTGACCTGTGGCCAGCGCCGAACTCCGCCTGATCCAGCGCCGCATCAAGAGCGTGCGATCGACGATGAAGATCACGCGCGCCATGGAACTGATCGCCACCTCGCGGATCGCGCGGGCACAACAGCGGGTCGCGGCGTCGCAGCCCTACAACCGCAAGATGAGCGAGGTGATCCGCAACGTCGCTGCCGCTTCCGGCGGCGCCAAGCACCCGCTGCTGGAGACACGCCCGACGCGAACCGCCGGGGTGCTCGTAGTGACCTCCGATCGGGGCCTCGCCGGTGCCTACAACATCAACGTGATGCGCCTCGCCGAGTTGCGCTTGATCGATCTCGTCCGGGGCGGCACCGATGTGAGGGTCTATGTGGTCGGCAAGAAGGCCCACTCCTACTTCCGCTACCGCGGCTATCTCATCCAGCAGGCATTCCTCGGCGTCACCGATACGCCGGGATACGGCGATGCCCGGGCGGTGGCCAACGTGCTGACGAACGACTTTGCCGAGGGCACCGTCGACACGGTCGAGGTGTTCACCACCAAGTACCTGTCGGCGCTCACCCAGACCGCATCGACATGGACGCTGTTGCCGATCGCCCCTCCGCCCACGCCGGCCGGTGTCGAGCCGTCAGGGCCGGTCGGATACACCTATGAGCCCTCGCCGGACGAGATCCTCGGCCGGCTGCTGCCGCGCTACGTCGAGGCTTCGGCCTTCGGCATCCTGCTCGAAGCATCGGCGTCTGAGCACGCTGCCAGGCGCCGGGCGATGAAGGCCGCCACCGAGAACGCAGACGAACTGACCCGGGTGCTCAGCCGTCAGGCGAACCAGGCCCGCCAGGCCGAGATCACCACCGAGATTTCTGAGATCGTGGGCGGCGCCGAGGCGCTGACCCGCGGCTGAACCGAGAGGACGCGCCGATGGGCGCGGACTCGGCGGTCTGGGTACGGGACCCGGGCCG
>JBBTKD010000154.1:8037-29064 GCA_038059105.1 Actinomycetota bacterium
GAGAGGACGCGCCGATGGGCGCGGACTCGGCGGTCTGGGTACGGGACCCGGGCCGCATGGCGATGAGCCGTAGGGCGAAGAGCCCGAGGACAAGGAGGCATCACACATGAGCGAAGCGCTGAGCACCGGAAGGATCGTCAAGGTCGCCGGACCGGTCGTGGACATCGAGTTTCCGCCCGACGCCCTTCCTGAGATCCACTACGCCGTCGAGTTCGACATCGCCATTGCCGGGAGCAAGAAGCAGACCGTCGTCGCCGAAGTCGCTCAGCATCTCGGCGACAGCCGGGTGCGAGCGATCGCGATGAAGCCTACCGACGGCCTCATTCGCGGCGCTGTGGCTCGTAACACCGGTGCCGCGATCTCGGTGCCGGTCGGTCCGGAGACGCTCGGTCACATCTTCAACGTACTGGGAGAAGCGCTCGACACTCCCGACGGGACCGTCGGCGCCAAGCTGCGCTGGCCGATCCATCGCCCGGCTCCGGCGTTCGAGGACCTCGCCGCACAAAGTGAGATGTTCGAGACGGGCATCAAGGTGATCGACCTGCTCGAGCCATACGTCCGTGGCGGCAAGATCGGCATGTTCGGCGGCGCTGGCGTCGGCAAGACCGTCGTGATCCAGGAGATGATCCACCGGGTCGCCACCGAGCACGGAGGCGTGTCGGTGTTCGCCGGCGTGGGCGAGCGCACCCGTGAGGGCAACGACCTCTGGGGCGAGATGAAGGAGTCGGGCGTCATCGACAAGGCGGCGCTGGTCTTCGGACAGATGGACGAACCGCCGGGTGTGCGACTCCGCGTCGGTCTGTCGGCGCTGACCATGGCGGAGTACTTCCGTGACGAGATGGGTCAAGATGTGCTGCTGTTCGTCGACAACATCTTCCGCTTCACCCAGGCAGGCTCCGAGGTGTCGACGCTGCTCGGCCGCATGCCGTCAGCGGTGGGATACCAGCCGACCCTCGCCGACGAAATGGGTGCGCTGCAGGAGCGGATCACCTCCGTCAAGGGCAAGTCGATTACGTCATTGCAGGCGATCTACGTGCCTGCCGACGACCTCACCGACCCGGCACCGCACACCACTTTCGCCCACCTCGACGCCACCACGGTGCTCTCCCGCAAGATCTCCGAGTTGGGCATCTACCCGGCGGTGGACCCGCTCGACTCGACGTCGCGCATCCTCGACCCGCGCGTGGTGGGTGACGAGCACTATGGGGTCGCCCGTCAGGTGCAGCAGATCCTGCAGCGCTACCAGGATCTCCAGGACATCATCGCCATCCTCGGAATCGACGAGCTTTCGGAGGAGGACAAGCTGATCGTCGGCCGAGCCCGACGCATCCAGCGCTTCCTCTCACAGCCGTTCTACGTTGCCGAACAGTTCACCGGCATCCAGGGCAAGACCGTGGCGCTGGAGGAGACGATCCGCTCCTTCAAGATGATCGTCGCCGGCGAAGTCGACTCGATCCCCGAACAAGCCTTTTATATGCAAGGTGGCATCGAAGACGTGCTGGCGAAGGCGAAGGAAATGGTCAGCGCATGAAGACGCAGTCCTCAGTCCTCAGTCTTCAGTCTTCAGCAAGAGAAGGCGGATCCCATCATCTCCGGGTGTCGACTCTCTGGCTGATGACTGATGACTGTGGACTGCCATGTGATGACCGAAGGTCATCGCATGGCTAAGTCCTTCCACTTAGACATCGTCTCTCCCGAGGCCGTCGTGTGGTCGGGGGAGGCCGAGATGCTCGTCACCCGGACCACCGAGGGGGAGATCGGCATCCTGGCCGATCACGAGCCGACGATGGCTGCCCTCGCCACCGGTCCCACGCAGATCCATACGGGCGACGAGGTGATCACCCTCGCCATCCACGGGGGATTCCTCCAGATCTTCCGCAACGAAGTAACGCTCCTCACCGACCGCGCCGAGATCGCCGCAGGGGACAAGGCGCAAGCAAGCGAGTTGGCGCAAGCGCTGGCTGATGCGACGGAGTAGTTGGCGCGCCTGGCTCCTTCGCGAGAGCGAGGTCGACAGTCGACCGTTAACCGTCCACGCGATCTTCTCTTGACGGTCGACGGTTGACGGTGGACTCGCCATTACCCTCCCCCCGTGATCACTCTCGATACGGCCAGCCCCACCGATCTCCCTTCCATTCGGAGTTTGTTGACGGACGCCGGGTTGCCGCTTGATGGGTTGATGGAGCCACCGACTCACTTCGTCGTAGCTCGCCAAGGCGATCGGCTCGTCGGGGCCGGTGCGGTGGAACAGCATGGCGACAGCGGTCTGCTGCGGTCCCTGGTGGTTGCACCCGAGGCGCGGTCGACGGGCATCGGTTCTGGCATCGTGACCGAACTCGAGCGGTGGGCCGACGAGGTGGGACTCAGCGGCACCTACCTGCTCACCGACACCGCCGAACAGTTCTTCGCCCGCCGCGGTTACCGGAGGATCGGGCGGACCGACGCTCCGCCAGCGGTCAAGGCGTCGGTCGAGTGGGCGATTGCGTGCGACGAGTCCTGTATCGCCATGGTGCGCTGAGCGTCAGAATTGCTTGGTGCCGAACCTGTCGACCTGGGTGACCAACCCGCGATGCAGGGCGTCACTCACGGGTCCCCAGAACATGCCGGCGAGCATCCCGCGTGACCTGGCAGTGAGGGTCACGGTCATGGCGGTGCCGGCGTCGGCCGGGGTGAGTGTCACCGTGATCTCGGCGGTGATCTCCGACGAGTCGAGGGCGAGCACCATTCGAACTCCCTCCTCTGACTCCGTGGCGACGGCGGTGCCCTTGTGACGGGTGCCGGCGGCGACCGCCGTCCAGTCGAACGAAACCATGCGACCATCCTTGATCACCGGATCGGTCACAGTGTCCATCAACCCCAGGTCGAGCCAAGTCTCCGCATTCTGCAACGCCGACCAGATCGCCCGAGGTGACGCGCCGACGCGAGCGGAATGAGTGAAGGAGGACTCAGGCACGAGGAGAGAGGCTAGGCGATCCGTTGACTCCTCAGTCCTCCGTCTCTGGCTGGTAGCTGGTGGCTGGTGGCTGGTGGCTTCCTCAGCACCCAAGCTCCGTCGCGTGGTCCAGCTCTCCGGCGCGTCGTTCCCAGGCGGTGCAGGCCGCGCCGACGACGTCGGCGAGGACGTCGATGTCCGTCGAGGCTTCGAGGGCGGCGCTGAATGCGATGGCGTCGAGCTCGGCGGTCTCGATGACGAAGGTTTCACTGGCGATTACGAAACGCTGTATTGCGGTCGTAAGTGCCAGGTGTTCCGGCGCCATCTCTTCAGGTGGTGCGAGCGATGAGATCGCATCGAACGCGGTACGCCGTGCCGCCACGACTGCGGCGACCTGATCTCGGGTGGGCGCAGCCCCCGGCGGGAGCGCGGCGAACGAATCGCGCGTCATCTGCTCGGTGACTGCGGCGACATCGGAGATATAGACGCCGAGGGGGTCACCGCTCGAGCAGGCGGCGAGGCTCAGCACGATCAGTGTCGCGGAAAGCAAACCTGCGGGTCGCTTCACCAGGACACCAGTCGCCCGACGATCAGCCGCACGCCCGGAAGTTATCCAGGCCGAGGAAGGCTGCGAGCGCATCTCGGGTGCTCGGGCCGATCTTGCCATCCACGGTGAGGCCTCCGTAGGCCTTCTGGAAGTCGGCGACCGCCGTTTGCGTCTGCGGTCCGTAGACACCGTCGGCGGGTCCCGGCGCGTATCCGGCGGCGGAAAGCAGCTTCTGGATGTTCTTCACATCGTCGCCTCGATATCCCGGGCGAATGATCCGGTTGCTGTCGTCGAGTACCGGCATCGCAGGCATCACCCGATAGACCTGGGCGATGTGGCCGCGCGTCGTGGCACCGACCACTCCGTCGGGGTTGATTCCGCGACCTTCCTGGAAGGCACGGATGGCACCAAGGGTCTGAAGGCCGAAGACGCCATCGGCAGGTCCGGGGTCGTATCCCAGGGCGGTGAGGAAGCGTTGCAACTCTTCGACCGCGTGTCCCCGAGAGTCGCGCTTGATGAGCGCGGTGGTCGCCAGTAATGCGTCGATTGCTCCCGAGTTGGGCGGCCGGCAGATGGCGACGGGGTTGCCGGTCTGGGCGGAGCGCAGCGCCTGGTACGGGTCGACGATCACCCCGTCCTTGTCCATGAGCTCGAAGTGGACGTGTGGTGAGGTCCCTTCGGCATTGCCGCTGTCGCCCACCCATCCGATCAGTTGGCCGGCTTGCACGCGGGTCCCGGCCTCGATGCCAGGTGCGATTCCCCAGCCCTGGCCGTCGTCGGTTCCGGGAGTGTCGTTGTTGAGGTGGATGTACTTGGAGACCCATCCCCCGTCATGGGTGATCCGAAGCGTGCAGCACCTGCCGTACTTGCTGATCCACGCCTGGTTACCCGAGCCGTTGTAGTAGGTGATGGTCCCGTCGGCAATGGCGACCACCGGGGTCATCTTGGTGGCCATGATGTCGATGCCGTGGTGGGTGCCGCCGGGGCGCGCCGCCCAGAAGCCGGCGCTGTAGTGGTTCTCCCCGGCTACCGGAAAGATCATCGGAAAGTCGACGACCTCGCCGAAACGGTGCTCGGGACCGTCGAACGGGACTTCGTGATTGGCAAATGCCGTCGGTGAAACCACCGTCGTAGCCACCGCAATGGTTGCGGCGACGATCGTGAGTCGTCTCGTGATCGAGCGCATGGTCTTCGGCCTTCCGCGCGGGTCGTTGCGAGCTATTCGGCTTGTCCGGAGCGCCACCGTAGCCAAAGTCAGAATTTGTGGGACATCGGCCAGCCCACTAGGAAATCTGGTGCCGATCGGTCAAGAGCGTGTAATCGGGGCGGCCGCGGAGGACCGGGTGGCCGTGGGACTGGATGTAGGCCGGAATGAGCCTTCCCGTCACCGAACCGTCGCTCTCCACCACGACTTCGGCTACTGCCGTGGTGTTGCGGTCGGCATCGAGGCTGGCCCACACGAAGTTGCCCATCCCCCAGAAGATCGGCCGATCCTTGTACACCTCCATCGGGAGCAGCCGGTGATGGTGGTGGGCGATCACGGCGTCAGCACCGGCGTCGATCAAGGTGTGGCCGCGCTCCACCTCGAGATCGGTGGGTCTGCGGGTCTCGTTGTACTCACCCTGGTGGAGCGACACGATCACGATGTCCGCCACCTCGCTGAGAGCGCTGACCACTTCCGTCATGACCTCGAAGCGTGCCGGTGAGATCCCAGGACTGTCGGCTTCGGCGAACCACGGGTTGATCAAGGCGGGGCCAGGCGGGTATGCCGAGGTGTACGTGAGTCCGCTCACACCGGAGAACGACACCACGGCGATCGTCCATCCGCCACGCTCGAAGAATTCGGCGCGGGTGGCTACCTCGAGGTTTTCACCCGCACCCACCGGATGCAGCCTCGCCATCGTCAGGTTCTGTCTCCCGACAAGCAGTGCGTCGAATCCATAGTCACCGGAGTGGTTGTTCCCCATCGCGGCGACGTCGATGCCCGCGCCTGCCATCAACGGCAGCGCGGCGACGTCACAACGGAACGAGTTGGGCTTGTTGGAGAGCAGTCGACCCCCGTCGGCGGGGGCGCACTCGAGGTTGCCGATGGTGAGCGCATCGCGCAGGAAGAGTCCGTCCATTCCCGAGAAGGCGATCCCGTAGCCAGAGTCGCGGAAGGCGTCGTGGAAGCAGTTGCACAGCGCGATGTCCCCGACGCCATGGATCACGATCCGGTCGCGGCGGGGAGATATCGCCACGATAGGTGTGGTCGTCGTGGTTGCGGCAAGCGTGGTGGATGTGGTCGCGGGCTGAGTGGTGGTCGTGGTGGTGACCGTCGATGGGGTGGTGACGGCCGTGTTCCCGGCGCACGAGGCGAGCAGGAGCGCCGCGATTGCCGCCCGGGACTTCATCGGCGGGAGGGTACCTGCGGCCCCGAACGGCACCGGTAGTGTGCCGCCGATGCCCGGACTGCTCTCATTCCATGCCCATCCCGATGACGAGTCGATCGCGATGGGCGGAACCCTGGCGGAACTCGCCGATCGCGGAGTGGCCGTATCCGTCGTTACGGCCACCAGAGGCGAAGCGGGCGAGATTCACAATCGTGATGATGCCGATACGGTTCGGCACCGCCTTGGCGAGATCAGGGAGGCTGAGCAGCACGCCGCCCTCGCCGTGCTCGGTGTCACCGATCTCGACTACCTCGGGTATCGCGACTCGGGGATGATGGGCACCCCCGAAAACTCCCATCCCGAGTCGTTCTGGAATGCCGACTACATGGAGGCCACGGGGCGATTGGTGGCGCTCATCCGCAAGTACCGCCCCGAGGTGATGACGGCCTACGACCCCTTCGGGGGATACGGACACCCCGACCACATCCAGGTGCACCGAGTCGGCACGGCTGCTTTCTTTGGCGCAGCTGACCTGGGAAGGTTCCCCCGCACGCAATTCGGCGAGCCGTGGCAGCCGGACCACCTCTTGTGGTCATCGTGGTCGCGTGAGCGCTCAATAGGGGTGCGTCGAGCGATGCGCGGCGAGACCGACGAGGAACTCGAACAAGAACTGGACGAACCGGCGTCCGGTTTCCTCTCACAGTTTCTGTCGGTGCGCCGTGACGTGTCGCCCTTCCTCGACAGGAAGCGCCGGGCGATGTTGTGTCACGACACCCAATTCGCCAACGACTCATGGATTCGAGCGATGCCCAAGGAACTGATCTCCGGATTCCTCGGAGAAGAAGTCTTCGTCCGAGTCTGGGGAGACTCCGCGGTAGGCGATCCGCTCGGGGTGTTGCGGGGCAAATAGCGCTGGAGGGCCTACCCGCAGGCCCCCGGCACCGCGGCCACGATCTCGTCGGCAGTGACGCGCCATCCCGTTAGTCGGTCGGAGATGTCGGTCACCGGTCCGGAGGATCCGTCGAGTTCGGCGTAGCTCGCCTCGAACTCCCCCCAACTTGAGACGATCTCTTCGGCGGTCCCTTGCAGTGTCGCCAGAGCCAGCGCGGTGGGACCGGCACGGTTCACCGCCACGAAGAACGAGGCGGCTTCGCCCGGGGGTGCCGCGGTCGTCGTCGGCCACCCTGAGGCACGGTCGGCGACGAGTTCCCGCACCTCGTCTGCGGCGGTCAAGGCTGTTGCGGTAACCGCAGCGGAGTCACCGGCGCTGTCTGCGCACACCGTTGCCGGGAGTTCCCAGCGGACGCCTTCCACGAAGACGGTGACGGTGCCGGCGGTCGTCGGACCGGGTGCCACGGCCGTGGCGGCCGTGGTCATTGCTGCGTCGTCGTCGCCGCACGCGGTGAGCAGCAACGACGTCGTGAGGAGCAACGAACGAATCCGCATGCTGCTTGGACGCTCTGAAGGGCGCTCTGGTTTCCCCGCCTGAAGCGTGCGCTCTTACGATGGCGTTATGGAGATCGCCGCCCGGGAAGCATGGCGTTCGGCTCTTGAGGCCTGGGCGATCCCCCAGCGGCTCATCGATGCCGTTGGCGTCGATACCGACCGTTGGCAGCCCGAGTTCTGGGAACGGATGCGTCGCACCGATAAGGCGACCGTCGTTGACTCGCCAACCCTGGCAGTGGTGGAAGAACTCAGCGGCGGCGGCAGCGTGCTCGATGTCGGCGCCGGAGCGGGACGGTTGGCGATTCCCCTGGCGGCGAGAGGTCACCGGGTCACGACCGTCGAGCGTGATCCCGACGTCGCTCGCTCTCTCGTCGAGGAGGCCAAACGGGCGGGAGTGGTGGTGACGCAGATCGTCGGCGCATGGCCGATGGTGGCTGGCAACACCGGGATCCATGACGTCGTGCTCTCGACGCAGGTGGTCTATGACGTCCCCGGAATTGGCATGTTTGTCGAGGCGATGTACGACCGATCCCGGCGCGGCGTGGTGGTCGAGATGACACCCCGTCACCCGTGGACGCCGCTCTCGCGCTATTTCCGCTCTCTGCACGACCTCGACAGACCAACCCGGCCTACGGTGGACGACTTTGCCCGCGTCGTCGAGGAGGTGACCGGCGTGGTGCCGCGGCAACAACGGTGGGCGACGTCGACCGGTCTGCGGTTTGCCGATATGCAGGAACTGCTCACGTTCTACCGACGGCGGTTGCTCGTGCCCCCGATTCGCTCGATGGAAGCCGCAGCCCTCCTCGAACCTGACATCCGTCGCACCGCGGACGGATGGTTGGTGCTGGGATCAGCAGAGCGCGAGGTGGTGACGGTGTGGTGGGAGAAATAGATGGCAGATGGCAGACAGCAGATGGCAGATGAATCGGTCTGCTATCTGCAATCTGCTGTCGGGGCACTCACCCGGGTTGGCGCGAAGGCCCGGCCGCCAAGAGTGCTCCTGCCCAAATCAGGGTCAATCCCACTAGGAGAGTTGGAGGGAGCGCATCTACTCCTCCGAGGCGTGAGGCGATTCCTCCTGCTGCTGGGGTGAGTCCGCCTATGGCGATCAGGATGTTGCCGGCGATGCGCCTCTTGGTGACATCGGCGCGTTTCCGGAGACGGGTTGCCGACAGGAGCGCGCCTCCCACCAGGTACATCACGGCAAAGACGTTGAGGGCAGGCGTGAAGGCTCGCACCCAGGCCCAGTCGATCGAGTCACCGGCGAGGTCACCCGAGGCGAGTGGAGCTACCGGGGAGAGCAGCAGGGCGCAGGCTGCTCCCACTGCGACAACTGCCACCGACGATGCCAGCCGGTCAGCGGTGTCACGGCGGTGGAGCAGATATGCAGTGCCCTGGGCGAGGAGGGCGCCGCCGAGAATCGCTCCGGCGATGTACCAGATGCGGAACCAACCTGGAGTCCAGCCCGAGCGTTCGACGACTGCAGCGGCCAGCGTTCCCACCCCGTAGGCGACGACTCCGGCGGCCCACCAGATCAGATGACGGCGCGACCGATCCCGCAACCAGCGGCGCAGGAGGTCGACGGCAAACCCCACGGCGAGGATGCTGGTGGCAACGGAGACGGAGAACATTCGACAGAACCTCCCGGGGTGGCTCAGGCTACGCGATCAGCGCAGGTCCATTGCCTTCTGGAGATACGCCGGACCAAGCAGGTCGAACGGTTCCTCTCGCGCCGAAACGCGAGCGAGCAGCATGTCGGCCGACCGGCGCGCCGACTCGACGACCTCTGCGGGGTACCCGAACCGTGCAGTGTGCGCGGCGAATTCGTCCCCGTCCCTGATCGAGCACTCGCCGCTGCGAGTGCGGACGACGTCGAGATCGAGATCGACCATGGTGACCCGCCGCGGCTCCCATCGCGCCGGGGTGGACACGTCGATATAGACCTCGTAGTGAAACGGCGAGCCCGGATCCTCCCGGTTCCATGCCGCGGTCCACCAGTCGTCGCGAGGGATGAGCAGGGCGAAGGCGGGGGAGGCAAGGGGAGGCTCGTCACCCCGCTGCACCGGAGTCCCATCGGGAGCTCCCAACCACACCCCATGCTCATCTTTGCCGAGCGGTTGCATGGCGAAGTGCCAGTGGAGGGTGCCGTCCCACTTGGTGTAGCGAACGAGCACGGTGCCCATTATCTCCTGCGAAGCAATGGGCAATGAGCAATGGGCAATGACGCGACTGAGAGGTCTCCATCCCAAAGTGGAACCGGCGACGGGCGACGGGCGACGACTTCTTGCGGGAGGCGCGTAGCGGGAAGCGGGCAGCGTCTTCGCTACTTGACTTCCCACGTCCCTGCGGACGCGATCAGCTTTGCCAGGTCTCCGGGGCCCTTCTTTGCTTGGGCGTCGTGAATTTGCTGCTGCAAGGTCTCTTCGTAGACCGGCCTGCTCACCGAGCGGAAGATTCCGACGGGGGTGGGGCCGAACGGACCGTGGCTTAGGCGGCTCAGGGCGTATGCCGGGCCGGCGCTCTCGGCGTTGGCGTCGTGCACGTGGATCGCATCGATACCGACTTCGGCAACGTCGACGATGCGGGCAGTGCCGCCTTCGATGACGACACCGCGGGCGTTGTCGGGGCCGAACACGATCTTCTCCCCGTGGACGAGGTTGATCCGGTTGACGTCGCGTTCTTCCTTGCCGGTCAGTTGGATGAACGCCTTGTCGTTGAACACGTTGCAGTTCTGGTAGATCTCGACAAAGGCGGAACCGCGGTGCTGGTACGCCTGGTTGAGGATCTCGGTGGTGTGCACGCGGTCCATGTCGACGGTGCGCGCCACGAACGACGCTTCGGCACCGAGGGCGAGACTCACCGGGTTGAAGGGAAAGTCGATCGATCCCGAAGGGCTCGACTTGGTGCGCTTGCCCGGCTCAGAGGTCGGCGAGTACTGGCCCTTGGTCAGGCCGTAGATCTGGTTGTTGAACAGCAAGATCTTGAAGTTGATGTTGCGGCGCAGCGAGTGAATGAGATGGTTGCCACCGATCGACATGGCGTCGCCGTCACCGGTGACCACCCACACGGAGAGCTCGGGTCGTGCCACCGCCAACCCGGAGGCGATTGCGGGGGCGCGGCCGTGGATGCCGTGCAGGCCGTAGGTGTTCATGTAGTACGGGAACCGCGCGGCGCAGCCGATGCCGGAGATGAAGACGATGTCCTTCTTGTTGACACCCATCTCGGCCATGAAGTTCTGCACCGAGGCGAGGATGGTGTAGTCGCCACATCCCGGACACCAGCGCACTTCCTGGTCCGTCTGGAAGTCCTGGCGGGTGTACTTCGTCGCTTCGGTGGTCATCCGATCAACTCCATCAGCTTGGCTTCGATTTCTGCCGCCTTGAAGGGCTGTCCCTGCACCTTGGCATAACGCACCGCGTCGACCAGATACTCCGCACGCACCAAGCGCCACAACTGCCCGCGGTTCAACTCGGGGATGACGACTTTCTTGTACTGGCGGAGGGCTTCGCCGAGATTGGCGGGGAACGGGTTGAGGTGGCGCAGATGGATGCGGGCAACCTTGAGGCCGCGAGCACGCACCCGGCGCACCCCGGCCAGGATCGCCCCGTACGACGACCCCCATCCCAGCACCAGCACCTCGGCACCTTCGTCGGCGTCGACCTCGGCGTCGGGGATGTCGGCGGCGATACCGGCGATCTTCGACTCACGCAACAGCGTCATCCGCTCGTGGTTGTCCGGGGCGTACGAGATGTTTCCGGTGACGTCTTCTTTCTCGAGTCCACCGATGCGGTGCTCGAGGCCGACTGTGCCGGGGACCGCCCATGGCCGGGCAAGTGTCTTGGCGTCGCGCAGGTAGGAGAGGAAGGTGGCCTCGGGTCCGTTGGGGCCAATGGCGAATGGCACGCTGATGTCGGGCAATTCGTTGATATCGGGCAGGCGCCACGGTTCGGCGCTGGTACCGATGTATCCGTCAGAGAGCAGGATCACCGGCGTCATGTACTTCAGTGCGATCCGGACGGCTTCGATCGTGGCGCTGAAGGCATCGGACGGTGACGAGGCCGACACGATCGGGAGCGGCGACTCACCGTGGCGTCCGTACATCGCCATGAGGAGGTCGGCCTGCTCGGTCTTGGTCGGAAGACCGGTCGAGGGTCCGCCGCGCTGCACGTCGACGATGAGCAACGGCAGTTCGGTCATCAGCGCCAGGCTGATCGTCTCGCTCTTCAGTGCGAGCCCGGGACCGCTGGTTGCCGTCACCCCAAGGTGTCCGGCGAACGACGCACCAAGGGCGGCTCCGACGGCAGCGATCTCATCCTCCGCCTGGAAGGTGCGCACCCCGAAGTTCCGGTGGCGGGCGAGTTCGTGGAGGATGTCCGATGCCGGGGTGATCGGGTAGGAGGCGTAGAAGACGGGTAGTCGGGCCGCCTGGCCCGCGGCGATGATGCCCCACGCCAACGCTTGATTTCCGGTCACGTTGGTGTAGGTGCCCGCAGGAAGCGGTGCCGGCTGCACGCGGTAGGTGTGGCGGAACATCTCGGTGGTCTCACCGAGGTTGAACCCGGCGCGGAACGCCAGCTCGTTGGCTGCCTTCACCAGGGGTTCGGCGGCAAACTTGTCGGCGATCCATTCCAATGTGGGTTCGAGCGGGCGCTGGAACATCCATGCCATGAGCCCCACCGCGAAGAAGTTCTTGGAGCGAAGGGCATCGCGGCTCTTGACTCCCGAGCCTTCGAGCGCCCGCTTGGTCAGGTCTTCCATCGGCACCTTGAGCACCCGGTAGGCGTCGAGTGATCCGTCTTCGAGGGGATTGGCGTCGTATCCGGCCCGGGTGAGGTTGCGCTCATCGAAAGCATCGGTGTTGACGACGAGGATTCCGGCGGGTGCCAGGTCGGCGAGGTTGGACTGGAGCGCAGCCGGGTTCATGGCGACGAGCACGTCCGGTTGATCGCCCGGGGTGAGGATGTCGCGATCGGCGATGTGCACCTGGAACGACGACACCCCGGGCAGGGTGCCGGCAGGGGCGCGGATCTCGGCGGGGAAGTTGGGGAACGTGCTCAGGTCGTTGCCGAAGATTGCGGAGGCGTCGGTGAACCGTGCTCCTGCCAACTGCATGCCATCACCGGAGTCTCCGGCGAAGCGGATGGCGACGGTATGGACCTCTTCGGTCTCGCGTTCTGGGTTGTCGATCGTGGGCGCTTCGGACACGCTCCATCACTTCTTCAGGGGAGGGACATTGTACGACTCCGTCGAACCCCAGATCACCGGGGTGGGGTGAACCCGACGATGCCGGACGCCTCCAGGGCGAGTCCGACGCTGAGGAGCCGGTCTTCGCAGAACCATGGTCCGATGACCTGCGCCGACACGGGCGGTCCGGCGTCTGCGGTCCCGGCGAGGGGGAGGGCGATGGCGGGAATACCGGACTGGTTGACCAGGGTGGTGAACCAGGAAAGGGCCGGTCGGTATGGTTCGGGCCCCGCTCCGGCCTCGACGAGATCCGTGCCGATCTCCTTGCGCAGCGTCGCCGTCGTCGGCGTGACGAGCACGTCGACATCTTGGAAGACGCGCTCGAACGCCATCCGCAGATTGCTCCGCCAGATCAGCGCGGCAGTGAAGGCGTCGGTGGTGTGTGCCATGTCGGCAAGCATGCGGTCCCGAATCCCGACGCCGTAGCGCGACGGATCCGCCGTGATCCATTCACGGTGGACCGCAGCGATCTCGGCGTACGACGCCCGGGGGAGTCCCGTCGGGTCGAGGGCCGACGCTGCGACCGGAACCACCACCGCTCCGGCCTCGGCGAGTACTGCGGTGAATCGATCGAATCCCGCGGCGATGCGGCTCGACAGCGGCCGATCCACCCACGGGTGCGGGACGCCGACTCGCAGGCCGGAGAGGGTTGCTGGCCCGCTGGGGATGGCCACCGGACGAGGAGATGACCAGGGATCGTCGGGGTCGTCGCCTGCAATCACTGCGTACACCGCAGCGAGATCGGCAACGGTGGTCGCCATTGGTCCGACGGTGTCCAGGGATGCAGCGAGGGGGAACACGCCGGTGAGCGGCACCCGGCCGTGGGTGACCTTCAGTCCCATGCACCCGCACAGCGCCGCCGGAACCCTCACGGATCCACCGGTGTCGGTGCCGATGGCAACCGGCACGATCCCGGCGGCGACCGCTACTGCGGATCCGCCAGACGACCCTCCGGGAGACGTCGTCGGATCCCAAGGGTTGCGAACCGGTCCGAACCAGTCGTTCTCCGACGAGAACCCGTACGCAAACTCGTGGAGTCCGGTGCGGCCGACGATCACTGCCCCGGCTGCTTCGAGTCGCGACACCACGGGTGCTGATCGCTGCGCATGGTTGCGGTAGAACGACGAACCCGCGGTGGTGGTGCGCCCCTGGTGATCGATGATGTCCTTGAGGGCGATGGGAACTCCGGCCAGCGGACCCGGGTCCGAACCGGCGGCGACGGCTGCGTCGATGGCGTCGGCGCGGTTCAGGGCGTCGGCGTCGGTCGCGATAAATGCGTTGAATCGATCTGTGGCAACTCGCTCAAGGGCCTGATCGATCTCACCGCGAGCGGAGGCACCTGCATGCACCCGGGCGGCGATCTCGTCGACGGTCACGAAATCGTGATCGTCCGGTCGCTGGGGAAGATCGACACCCACGCGATTCCGGCGGGCACGACCGTCTCGGTGCCATCAGCGTTGAGAAGCGTGAACTGGTCGGTGATCTCCTCGCGCTCCCAGGTACCGGTCCAGACCCCGCCGCGGGAGATGACCCAGGCGTCGCCGTGTCCGGTGGTCTCGGTCGCCGGTACCGGAGTTCCATCACCTGGGATCAAGGAAGACGCGGTGTACTCGCGTCCGGTGAGTATCACCAACACGTCAACGGTGAGCTGTCCTCGGTCGCCCGACTCGGTGACGTAGTTGTGAGGAGAGTTGCCGTAGGAGCGCTCATAGCGGCCGTCCTCATAGCGCCACGTGACGACGGACTGAGGGCTCCATGAGAGCACCACGGTGGTTGCGGGTGTCTCCGGGATGTGCCATTCGTCAACCCGATAGATCCACTGCGGGGGATCGTTCGAGTAGCTCCGGGCATCGGCGGTTTGGCGGACACGCGTCGTGTCGGCGTAGAGGTTGTGCGGTGCGGTGCGTTGCGAGGTGCGGAAGAGTCCGAGCGTGCTCTCGCCGATGAGCTTCACGCCGCGGCTCACCGTAAGGCTCTGCACCCATGGCTGACCCCCCGACATGGCGAAGGGTGCTGGGATCGCCGGGATGATCGTCGAGTCGGTGGGGCGAATCGACCGCACCGGTCCCAGGTACTCCGAGTCGTTGTCGTGGAATACCGCAATGAACCGGGTGAATCCGCCTTCGACGAGGAGTTCGATCACGGCATCGGCCTCCTGGAGGCCGGACTGCGGCCGGGCCTCAGGGTGGTTGTCGATCTTGACCGCGATTGCCCTGCGATCGAGGTTGGTCTCCAGATCGGCGCGCAATCCGTTCACCGGCGACCGGAAACCTTCAGGTAGGAGGGTGACGATCGTGCTGTCGAGGGTGGTGGTCGTGCCGAGGGTTGTCGATGTCGTCGCGGCCGACGTCGTTGTTGGGAGCGTGGTCGTGGTCGTTGGCGGTGTCGCCACGGTTGTCGTGGTTTCGACGGACGACCCACCAGAGCATGCGGCCCCGACGAGGAGGAACGCGACGAGTACCAGTGATTTTCGTAACATGAGGGGGGCAGGGTAGTGGGGTGTGGATTCAGTGAGTCACAGCACACGCAGCGGGCGGGGGTGATACACCAGAACGAGACGGGCCATCACGGCGGTGGAAGGCACCGGTCCGAAGCTCCGACTGTCGACGCTGTGTTCGGGTTGATCGCCGCGCACCATGATGCCGTCGTCACCGATGGCCGCAACGCGCTTTACCAACCGGAATCCGGGACGCTGGGGATGTTCGATGACGATCACATCGCCGACCGCGACGCGCCAGGGTCGCTTCACACCCAACACCCACTCCCCGGCACGGAGGGAGGGCGCCATGCTGTCCTCGGCAATCTCATATCGGGTGAGGCGGAGACGGCCCGCGGCCGCAACCACAACCAACATCGATCGGAGTCGGCTCGTTGTGTTCTCCTCGGACGGGCGAGTGTAGGGTGACCTTCCGGAGACGAGGAGATGACCGCCATGTTCCGACCCAAGCAAATCGCCCACGCCCATTGCGATCTGATGTGCGGCGTTTACGACCCGGCACAGGCGCGGATCGAGGCCGAATCGGTCCGGGCAATCATGCAGAAGTACCAGGAGTCCACCGACGAGGTATTCCGTCAGCGCTGCGTGATCATCAAGGAAGAGCGCGCTGAGATGGTGAAGCACCACCTGTGGGTGCTGTGGACCGACTACTTCAAGCCGCCCCATGTGGAGAAGTTCCCCCAGCTGCACGATCTGATCTGGCGGTCGGCCAAGAAGGCGGGCGACGCCAAGAAGTCGATGGACCCGGCAGTGGGCGACGAGTTGTTGGCCCTCATCGCCGAGGTCGCCGCCATCTTCCAGAAGACCAAGGCCGCGTAGCGGAGCGCCTGAGCACGGTGCGGGCGCGCCGATTATGGTTTCGCCCGACCGGACGGCTAGCCGTACGGTGATTCACAGGGGTAACCCCGAAAGGAGCGGCACTCTGGGGCCGCTCCTTTCGCGTTCTTAGCCGCGGCGCAAATCCCGACGCACCCAAGGTGGACCGAGCGTGATGGCCATCGCCACCGCTCCGGCAAGGCCGACCGCGATCGCATCGGACACCCATCCCGCGGCGAGCTCGTCGCCGATCCATGTGCCGAGCGCGAATGCTGCGAGTCCGCCGACCACGGCGAGGGGAACGACCCGGATCCCGGTTCTCATGACCGGTTGCGCGTGCGAGGCTCCGGTACGCCGGTACCACATCACCGCGAGCACGGCGGTGTACAGCGTGATTGCCACGGTGGAAGCAAGCGCCAGTCCGTCGACACCAAGGGCGTTGTCGAGCACCCAGTAGATCGGGATCGCCGCAACCGTGGCGAGTGTGCCGACGACGACCGGCGCCCACATCTCCTCCCGGGCATAGAAGCCTCTCGCCAGGATCTGCTGGATGCCCCACATCGGAACCCCGATGGCGAAGAAGACCACGGTGCCTGCAACCGCCGTGGTGTCGGCCGCGTCGAACGATCCCCGCTCGTACAGGAGTCGGACCACCGGTTCGGAGAGAGCGATGAGCGCAGCCGCAGCGGCGAGGCTGAAGACGAGGACATAGCGCAGCGCTCGTCCCACGGCCTGGGCCAACTCGACGTGTTTGCCCTCAGCGGCGAGGCGAGCGAGAAACGGATACGCCGCCACGCCAGCCGCCTGTGCCACCACACCGACGGGAACGAGCATCGTCTGGCGTCCGAACGTCAGCCACGAGACCCCACCGTCGGCATGCAATGAGCCGAAGGTGCGGCCGAGTTGCTCATCGAACACGACCAGCGACTGTCCGAGCATGAGTGGGATGGCCAGCGCGAAGTACCGCCGCACCGCGGGATGACGGCGGATGCGTTCGCCGGGGAAGCGGAGACCCTCTCGCCACGCTCCCCACACCTGGAGCCCGAAGATGCCGATGACGGCCCCTGCCAGGGCGCCCCAGGCAAATCCGTCGGCCGAGGGGTTGTCGCGACCCAATCCGCCGATGAGCCCGCCGGCGATGATCGCCAGGTTGTAGACGATCGGCCCGAGGGTCGGTATCACGAACTTCTCGCGGGCGAACTGCCATGCGGTGAGCAGTTGACCGAGCACGAAGAAGATCTGCGCAGGGAGGACGATCCGGGTGAGCCGTGCCGCCTCGGCCACCTGATCGTCGGTGAATCCCGGTTCCACCAGGCGCAGCAGCGGTTCGACGAATGGCATCGCCACGATCGCCAGCGATGTGATCCCGATCGAGAGTGGGCGAGCCACCGCCCAGAAGGCGCGACGCGCATCGGCCTCGTCTCCCGCCGCAAATCGTCGCGTGAGCAACGGGATGAGCGTGATCGCCATGTAGGCGCCGGCGAGCAGGTAGTTGAGGAGATCGGGGATGAGGAACGCGACGAAGTACTCGTCGCCGGCGGCGCCGGCGCCCAGCAGCCATGCGAAGACGATCTGGCGCACCAGACCGAGGAGGCGCGAGATGAGCACTCCTCCGGCGACGATCGCCGCGGCGATCCCCATCCGGCGATACAGAGAGTGGCGAGGCGCGACAGTCATCGGAGGGACGCTACTGGCGTCGTGGGCGGTCTTCAGTCTTCAGTCATCAGTCATCAGCCAGAGTCGCGTCATCGCCCCACGAAGGGTTGGCCACGTTCTGGCTGAAGACTGAAGACTGATGACTGAGGACGCAACGCGCCTCGCGTCAGGACTCGACTACCCCATCTTTGGGATCCGCAATACCTGGCCAGCGTAGATCAGATCGGCCTTCTTGATCATCGGCTGGTTGGCGTCGAAGATCGCCTTCCACTTGGACTCGTCGCCGTAGTGTTTCTTGGCGATCTTGCGGAGGCTGTCGCCCTTGACGACGGTGTAGAACGCCGTCTTCGACTTCTCGGCATCACGTCGCGCCAGTATCTCCCGCTTGAACGCCTCACGGCGCTGGGCCATCTCGAGCTTACGCCGCACGTCCTTGCGAGCCTTCTCCGCAGCCTTGCCAGCCGCGATCTTCACCTCGGCCGCCTTCGCCCCTGCCTTGGTTGCAGCCGTCCGGCGCAGGTCGGCCTGCTCTTTGGCGCTGAGGCCAACCGCCACGCTGTCCTTGACGCGAGCGACACCCTTCACGTTGCCGACGGCGAGGAGGACCTTCTCCTTCGTCTGTTGATCGGCCACCATCCCCATCACGGTGGCAACACCCTTGTCGTACTGGATGTCGAGGTCGGCGACCTTCAGGCGCAGCGACCGGACCTTCGCCATGAGCAGCTGTTCGAATTCCTCAGGGGTGTCGACACCGGTGCCCCTGAGCGATTCGCCCGTTTCCTTCAGAAAGTCCAGATTCATTTCCCGCTCCCTCTTGGTTTCAAGGAGCATGCTATTGCAGTACGCGCGGTCACGCCCCTTCGGTGGCTTGATGCTTTCCGCGAGTCGCCTTGTCGCCGGTCGCCGGTCACCGGTCGCGAATTGCCAATTGCCAATTGCGGAGGGTGCCGAAGGCACCCGACTCCTAAAGAAGATCTCGGCGTCGCAGCAGCGAGGCAGAACCGAACACCGCGAGCACCGCGATCACCAATGCCTTGGCGATGGCACCACCCGCACCGGGAGCCACGGACCCGAGCACCTCGTCGAGTTCGCTGAGTGACTCGGGGACGAGACCTCCATAAGCACTCAGCCCGATGCGGAACAGCGACACGTTGGCCAGTGACACGGCGGCAAAGGTGATGCCGTTCTCCCAGATGAAGACGTACACGAGGCCGAGCAACACTGCACGTGAGGTGAAGTAGCCGAGCACCATGAACACCGCGGTGTAGGCGAGCGCCGACACCGCGGCTGCCAGGGCTACGGGCCCGACGTAGGACCAGTCCCCGATGCGGAGGCCAACCACCGCCGCGGCGAGCGCCGCCGAAACGCTCACGATCGATGTCGTCCCCAGCCACGCCGCAAACAGCTTGGCCCCGGTGATCACCGATCGCCGCAACGGCCGGAGCATCAGGAACGAGAGCGTGCGGTCACGCCTCTCATCCCCGAGGGTGCTCGCCCCGAGGATCAGCGAGACCACGGGGAGCACGATGAGAAACACGATTGCGATGGGAGCATCGTGAAACGCGTCGACGACCGGGGACGACGCAGGAGTGAGGAGTCCGAATTCGCCGACTTCGGCGAGGTCACGCGAGGCGAGCAGCATCACCACCGGGGGTAGGAGCGCGAGCAACCCGAAAAGGAGCAGCCGCTTGCCGCCGAGAAGTTGGCGCAATGTCACCCGGGTGATGGCGAGGAAGGCCTTCACTTGCGGTGCACCAGGTAACGAAAAACGCTCTCCAGCGATTCATCCTCAGGCTCGAAACCAGTGAGTCGGGCATCCGTGTCCTTGGCGATGCGGGGCACGAGTGTTCCCAAAGTCGCCAGGTCGGTGGTCTCCACATGGAGTCGTCCTCCGACCACCCGGACCGATCCGACCACGTCCTCACTCATCAGTGCAGAGGCGATGCGTCGGGTGTCACCGACGTCGATCCGCACCCGGTAGGGGATGTCGGCCATGGCCCTGCGGATGGCGGCGACGTCGCCCGCCGCGGCGAGTCGTCCATCGACGACGGCGAGCACGCGATCCGCCATGCGCTCGACCTCGCTCAACACGTGCGATGAGACGATCACGGTCTTGCCGGCAGCGGCGAGTCGACGAAACACCGTGATGAGATGAGCACGCTGGACCGGGTCGGTCCCGTTGAGCGGCTCGTCGAGGATCAACACCTGAGGATCGGTGACGAGTGCCGCCGCCACCTTGGCGCGTTGCCGCATACCCTTGCTGAAGCCACTGATGGCGCGATCCGCTGCGGAGGTGAGGTCGACGGTCTCGATCGCCTCCGCGACACGCTCGCGGGGCACCCCGGTGAGGTCGGCGGCGAACGCCACGAACTCGCGCGCGGTGAGGATCCCGTACACGGCGTCTTCCTCGGGGACCAGAGCCATGTTCCGATACACGGATGGGTCTTCTCGGGGATCTACTCCCAGCACGGTGATCGCACCGTCGGAGGGGCGGAGCAACCCGCACACCATGCGCAGCAGCGTCGTCTTACCGGCGCCGTTGGGTCCGAGCAGGCCGGTGAGACCGGGACCGAACGAGCATGAGAGGTCGGAGACGGCAACCTTCTGTCCGAACCACTTTGAAACGTCGGTGACCTCGATGGTCGCACCAGCGGAGAAAGCCGGGCCTGAGGTCACGCCGCCCGCCTCTGCTTGAAGAGCACCACAAGCCACGCCGCGACAGCCACCGTCACGATGACGACGACCGACAGTATCGGGTCGTAACCGGCGCGCTCGGGGATCCACGAATGGGTCGAGCTGTCCATGATCCAATCCTTGACGTACCCGGGGTGATGCTGGAGCGAGAACAACCCGAGGGAGGGGAAGCCGGCATCGACGAGCGATGCCGACGTTGGACCGGAGATGGTTATGACACCGAGGAACCCCCCGGCGGCGAGCGAGGCGCGCTTGGACACGCTGGCGACCGCAAAGGCGAGCGGGGCGAAGGCGGCGAAGTACGCGACCGAGGCGAGCAGCGTCATGAGGAGGACCGACGCCTCTCCAGTGACGTACGAGCCGAACCCCTCGGAGGAAACCCAGGCCCGGCCGAGGAAGAGCACCAGGTGGGGGAGCCACAGGAATGCAACGACCACCGTGGCCAACGCCGCGGCGCGTCCGATGAGATAGTCGACCGTGGTGAGGGGTCGCGAGGCGTACACCTGGAGCGTGCCGTTGACGCGGTCCGGGATCAGCAGTTCACCCGCGGCGAGAGCGATGAAGATCAGCGCCATCGAACCGGTGAGGTCGAAGTACTCGGGATGCCCGAAGAGCGTGGCTGTCTGGTCGAACTCGCCGGCGATCACGCTCAGACCGACGAAGAACAGAGCCGGCATCAGCGCGGTGCCGATGAGAACGATCGGAAACACCTTGCGGCGCGCCTTGCGACGCAGGCCCAGTACGCGACGGAGACCGTCCTTGTAGAGAGCGCGGCGTGCACCTGATCTGCCGAGACGCTCACCCTCGTGTGGTCGATACCCGA
>JBBTKD010000155.1:0-9142 GCA_038059105.1 Actinomycetota bacterium
CCCCTGCCCCATGCCGGCCGTCACTCGTAGGAGAGGTGACGGAGGCGTGATCGCGTAGGGCGTGGTCGTGGGTCGGGTGACTCAGGTCGGAGGCCGCGCCAGCCTCCACCGCATCCCTCTACCAGGGGCGCGTGGTGTCGCGCATTGCCAGCTCTGCTGCATCCGCCTGCAAGATGTGGATGAGCACGTCGCCGTCGGGGAGGATGCTCGGTGGATCGATGCGGTGAGCACCGAGTGAGCGGGCGTGCTCACCGACCCGGCTGAGCACATCACGAATCAGCATGCGTGAGGCGCCCGGATCGAGATCGTCTCCAAGGAGCGCTCGATCGGCGTCCTGTGTCGAGACGACCCGAATGCCGCGTCCGAGGAGATCCCAGATCATGATCTCCTGGACGATCTGGTCTGACGAGAGGGTGGCGACTCCGGGGAGGACGACCGCATCGACGCCGCCCGCGGCGACGACACCGAGCAACGAGAGGTAACCGACGCGGTCAGTGTTATCGCTGCGGAGGTCCTGGCACACCGCCACTACCGCAAGGCCATGCGCTGCGGCGTGTCGACGAATCTCCTCTTGCTGGGCGAATGCCGATCGGCCGTCCGACGGGTCGGCGGATTCGCGCACGTACCCGACCACGCGCAAGGTCACCTCCGCTGGCGATGATATCACCACGCATAGTGCCTGGCAGGGCTGCGCTCCGTGGTGCTGGCGGGTTAGGAAGCAGCAGCCCCCAGGTAGGCGTCCCATGAGGGGTGGGGCGGAGCCCCGAGTCCAACGAGGAGCCACCCGTTTTCGCGCGGCGCCTTGGGCAGCGCCGTCAGCACCATGCCCGCTTCCGGTGGCGTGCGGTCACCCTTGCGGGTGTTGCACGTGCGGCACGCCGCTACGACGTTCTCCCAGGCGTGCGGACCGCCTCGCGACCGGGGCAGAACGTGGTCGAGGTTCTCGGCGGAGCTTCCGCAGTACTGGCAACGGTTGAGATCGCGAGCAAAGACGGCCCGGCGGCTAAGAGCGATGCGGCGGCGATAAGGAACGCGCACGTAGCGTCGGAGTCGGATAACGGTCGGCACGGGTACATCGACGTGCTCGGAGTGCCAGCGCTGCTCGCGGGCATGCACGAGCTCAGCCTTGTTGCGCACCAGGAGCACGACTGCGCGGCGGATGGGAACCACGGTGAGTGGCTCGAACGTGGCGTTCAGCACAAGCGCTTGAGCCATACGGGGGCCGACGATACCAGCGGCTTTGGCTCAGCCTCCCTGGCCGCCAGCGAGCCTGCGCGCGATGTCGCGCTCATCGGCGTTGCGGCGCCGCCGCCTCCGCCAGGATCGCCATAGCCAACCGAACAGCTTGCCACCGACGACGCCGGCCACGAAGGTGGCCGCGAGCACCAGCCACATCGGTGCTGTCCACTCATGACCGGTCCATGTCACGGTGACCGATTGCGTGTTCGACGCAACGAGGATCACGAACGGCGTGACGACGACGATGAGCAGCAGCGCTGGACCAATCCATTTGCGGGATGGAGGGGGGATCGGGGTTGAGGTCGGGGTCGGACGGGATTCGGTGCTCACGGGCTGATGATACGCGGCGAGGCATCGGCGCGCCCATCGGTCACGGCAGTGCCATCCCTTCCCACGGGTCGCGGCCGACCCATTCGCGTGCCTCGAGGACCGATCCCGAGGGTTCCGGCGTCGCCGGATGGGCGAGCCGCAGAAAGAGTGGTGTGATCGATTCGGGCGGAGGCACCGTGGCGGGATCCTCGTCTGGCATCGCCTCAGCCCGCATCGCGGTGCGGGTACCTCCGGGGTTCACGGAGAAGACGCGGCCCAGGGGCCACTCGGCGGCGAGCATCGCCACCCACGCCTCAAGGGCGTACTTGGAGACGCCATACATGCCCCACCCTGCCCGCGGGGTGCGCCCGACCGTGCTGGCGACAGCGATAACCGTCGGGGCGAGCCCCAACTCGAGGTGTGTGGCGAGCCGCTGGTGGAGCAGGTGGACCGCCGTCACGTTGACCTCGAACACCGATCGCCACTCGGCCTCCGGGTAGTCGGAGAGAAGGGTGCCGACGCTCCCGAGCAGACCGGCGGCGTGGACGACCACATCGACGACTCCACCCGAGCGCTCGACAGAAGCCACGACTGCATCCCTGCCGGGGGCGCTGGCAAGGTCCGCCTTCACCGACTGGATCGTGGGACGTCCTTCCGCGGTCTCGGAGAGGGCGACGTCGCCGCGGCCGACACCCCAGACCAACGCCCCGTGATCTGCGTACGCCTGAGCCAGCGCCCGACCGATCCCTGACGAAGCCCCGGTAACGACGATGCGGCGCCCGGTGAGCATGGCGCGCAGGGTAGGGCAGGTGCTTGCTCGGTTCGCGTGGTGGACGCAATGAGCAATGAGCAATAACCGGACAGCACTGATCGCGTGTCCGACGTCCCGTCTCAGGTCGGCACTCCCACGACCACAGAGGTCCGGTTATTGCCCATTGCCTATTGCCCATCGCCCTTGAAACCCCGGCGCCGCACCTCGTACGCGATCACCCCGAACATATGTTCCATATTTCCTTTTGGACCACAAAGTGGTTGACGGGGGGTGGAAAGTGGGCGAGAGTGGGTCGAAGTGGAGAACCTTGGGTTTGCCGACGCAATCCCACCGGGTGGACGCCGTGATGCGTGAAGGCGGTACGGCGATGACGAAAGCGGAGATGTCGGGTGTTCCTGGGCGAGTACCAGCACAGCGTGGACGAGAAGGGGCGCATCGTGATGCCCTCGAAGTTCCGCGAGCGACTCGCCGCGGGAGTCGTCGTGACCAAGGGCCAGGATCGCTGTCTCTTCGTCTTTCCGATGGATCAGTGGGAGGAGGCGGCCGCCAAGGTCGACCGCTTGTCGCGCAACAACAAGATCAACCGCAACTACGCCCGGTCGTTCTTCGGAGGCGCCAGCGACCTGCAGACCGACAAGCAGGGGCGTCTGCAGATCCCGCAACCGCTGCGTACCTACGCCGGTCTGGACAAGGACGTGGTCGTAGTTGGAGTGAGCAATCGTCTCGAGATCTGGGAGGCATCCGCCTGGCAGAGCCTCTCATCCCAGGCCGACGAGCAGTACGCCGGCATCGAGGAAGCGCTCAGCGAGGAAGGAATTTGAATGTCGATCGACTCATCGTCAGCCCCCTGGATGCCATGTGGAATGCCCCTTACTCCGCCCGATTCCGTCTTGGCGCCAGCACTCCGGGGGGCTGACCGTGAGCCGACCCGACGCTCCGTATCACGTCCCGGTCCTCGCCGACCAGGTCGTGACGGCGATCTCGGCGGCGACGCCGCAGGTCGTCCTGGACGCCACCTTCGGCGGGGGAGGCCACACCCGGGCGCTCCTGGCGGCGATGCCGGCGCTGCGGGTGATTGCCATCGACCGCGATCCGGACGCGTCCATGGCGGCCTCCGATGTCCCCGGCGTGTCGCTGCACGCCGTCAACTTTCGGTTTCTGGAAGCAGTGCTCGTCAAGGAGGGTGTCGATGAACTCGATGGAGCCGTTTTCGACTTTGGTGTCTCGTCGCATCAGCTCGACGTGGGGGAGCGAGGCTTCTCCTATCGAAGCCCCGGCCCTCTCGACATGCGGATGGGCCCGGACGCCGGGTTCGATGCCAGTCATCTCGTCAATGAGGCCGAGCGCAGCGAACTCGTCCGCATCATCCGAACGTACGGAGAAGAGCGCTTCGCCGGTCGGATCGCAGATGCGATTGTTCGCGCTCGCCCGCTCGGCGACACCGCCGAACTCGCGGAGGTCATTGCCGGGGCCGTGCCGGCTCGGGCCCGCGACCACGGGCACCCGGCACGGCGCACCTTCCAGGCTCTTCGCATCGCCGTCAACGACGAGCTGGCTGCGATCGACGCAGCCCTCGATGCTGCCCTGCGGGTGTTGCGACGCGGAGGTCGGATCGCAGTGATCTCGTACCACTCGTTGGAGGATCGAATCGTCAAGCGCCGGTTTGCCACCGGTGCCGTGGGTTGCACCTGTCCCCCCGACCTTCCGGTGTGCATATGCGAGGCGGCCGCAGAGTTGCGTCTCGTTCCCCGCAAGGCGATCAAGCCCGGTGAGGACGAGATCGCAAGAAACCCGCGGGCGCGGAGCGCTCGGCTTCGCGTGGCGGAGAAGCTCTAATGGTTGCTCGGTCGTACTCGCTTGCCTACCCGGTCTCCGGGACCCGGCCGTTTCACGTCATCATCGGTCCGCGCACCAGGCAGCGCAGGATTGGCGGATGGATCGGTCTGGCGTTCACGCTGGCCGCGGTCTTTTTCATCATGATTTCGACGAGAGTGGCCCTCGATCGCAACGCCTTCGTGCTCGAGGACATCCGCAACCAAATCTCGGTCGAAGAGGCTCGTTACTGGGAGCTCCGCTTGCGCGTCGCGGAGCTGCAATCGCCGGCTCGCATCGCCGATCTTGCCGCGGAGATGGGCATGGTGTATCCGACCCGGTTGGTGACCATCGAGGTTCCTGGACTGGGCAGCCCCGGTCCCGGAGTGGAGGATCGCTGGGTAGAGCTCAAGATGCTCTTGAGCGCCCAGCCGTAGCAAGACCGGGATAGCCCGGTCACCGCGAGGAGACCGGTCACGCACCGCAGGGTGCGGGACCGAGGCGGGGGCATCACACGATGCCGAGGAGGAGAGTCGATGGAGGTACAGCCGCGTCGTCCGCATGGACGCCTCATTGGCGTGGGCGTCGTGCTCGTCGTGGCCTGGTCTCTCATCGGCTATCGGCTCACCGTCGTCCAGGGGGCGCGCGCCGACGAGTTTGCCGCGCAGGGGCTCGACCAGCGGCTGCAGCGGCTCACCATCGCCGCTGATCGCGGGACGATCTTCGACCGTGATGGTCGCGAGCTCGCGGTCACCGTTGACTCGATCTCGGTGTACGCCAATCCCCAGGAGATAGCCAACCCGGTAGACGTCTCGCGGACGCTGGCGCCGCTGGTGGGGCGTGAGGCGCGCGATCTGCTGAGCGCGCTCGCCTCGGATACCGAATTCGTCTATCTCGCCCGCCAACTCGACCTCTCATTGGCCGATGCGATTCGCCAGGCGAACCTTCCCGGCGTGTACGTGCTCGTGGAGCCCAAGCGCGTGTATCCCTCCGGCGACCTCGCGGCTCATGTGGTCGGATTCGTCAGGCCGGACGACAACGAGGGACTCGAGGGACTCGAGTTCTTCTACGACGAAGCGCTCGCGGGCACGCCCGGTTCGCTGCTCGTCGAGCGCGATCCCGAAGGCATGGCGATCCCGCAGGGACGCCACCAGATTGAACCCGCCGAGCCTGGCGCCGACCTCGTACTCACGATCAAGTCGGAGATCCAGTTTGCTGCCGGTGAGGCCCTCGCCGCTGCGATGGAGCGCACCGGAGCGGCGGCAGGGTCCATCGTCGTGATCGATCCCGCCACCGGAGCGATCCTTGCCATGGTCAATCTTCCCAGCTACGACCCCAACGATCGCAGCGCCGTCCCCGAGGAAGCGCTGCGCAACCGTGCGGTGACGGACGTCTTTGAGCCTGGTTCGACGCAGAAGGTGGTGACGATCTCCGGCGCACTCGAAACAGGACTCGTCACACCGGCGACGACGTTCCAGATTCCCAAACAGATCGGGATCCTCGACACGGTGTTCGAGGACTTTACGGATCACGCCGACGTGTTGTCGGTGACCGAGATTGTCACGTACTCGTCGAACCTGGGCACGATCCTCATCGGTGACCAGCTCGGAGCCCGTCGCATGCACACCTACATGTCCGCATTCGGCCAGGGAACGGCAACAGGAATCGACTTTCCTGGCGAGGCCTCCGGCGTGCTGCGCGATCCGGCCGATTGGTGTCTCACGACGTGTGTCGCCAGCACCTCGATCGGTTATCGCGTATCCGTCACGGCCCTTCAGATGGCGATGGTCTACGCAACCGTTGCCAACGACGGCGTCTGGGTCCAGCCACACCTCGTTGCCGAGATCGTCGACGCCACCGGGGTACGCGTTCCATTCGACTTTTTACAACGTCGGGTGCTGTCGGTGGCGACCGCAGAGGAGATGCGGTCGATGCTTCAGGCGGTCGTCGAGGTCGGCACCGGTTCGCTCGCTGCCGTCCCCGGATACCGTGTCGGTGGGAAGACCGGCACGACCGAGAAGTACCTGGAAGAGAGCCAGGCGTACAGCGAGGACGAAGTCGTGGCGAGCTTCATCGGCATGGCCCCCATCGATGATCCGCGCGTGGTGATTGCGGTCGTCCTCGACTCACCCCGGACCGATGCCACCGGCGGCAGGGGAGCGGCTCCCGTCTTTTCCGCAGTAGCCCTTGCCGCGTTACATCAGCTTGGAGTAGCTCCCGATGCCGGCTGAACCCGTGACGCTCGCTGCACTCGCACCGGTCTGCCACGGAGTCGTATCCGGCGATGGATCCCTGTCAGTGACCGACGTCACCCATGACTCGAGATCCGCCGGGCGCGGTGTCCTCTTCGTCGCCGTTCGCGGCCAGTCCACCGACGGACACCGTTTCATCAACACCGCCGTCGCGGCAGGTTCTCCCGCAGTGTGCGTCGAGGTGAAGGATGAAGGGACACAGGTGCCTGCGCTCGTGGTCGCCGACACGCGGGCGGCCCTGGCTCCGCTGGCGGCGGTGGTCCACGGGCGACCCTCCGACAGCATGCGCCTCGTCGGGGTCACCGGAACAAACGGCAAGACGACGGTCACCCACATCATTGAAAGCATCTGTCGAAGCGCTGGCATCCCCGAGGCCGTTGCCGGCACCGTGGGAGCACGGATCAGAGGGCGTGCGGTGGAGATGGTGCGCACCACACCCGAGGCGACCGACTTCCAGCGGATGCTGCGGACGATGCTCGACGCAGGTGTCGACATTGCGGCCGTTGAGGTGTCGTCGCACGCTCTCAGCCTGGGTCGTGTGGCCGAGACCCGATTCCGGGTGGGCGCCTTCACCAACCTGACGCAGGATCACCTCGATTTCCATGGAGACATGGCTTCGTATGAGGCAGCCAAGGCCTCACTCTTTCGGCAGTGCGAACGGGCCGTGGTGTGGATCGACGACGCCGCGGGCCGCCGACTCGCCGGGGGTGCGGGGATTCCCGTCATCACGGTGGGAACGGGCGTCGGGGCCGACCTTCGGGTGGGCGATGTGGAACTCTCCCTCGGCGGTTCCCGTTTCACCCTGACCAGTAGCGATGGGTCTCGCACGCTCGAGATGCCGCTGGCGGGCCGCTTCAACGTCGCCAATGCTGCGGTGGCGGCGGGTTGTGCTGGCGCCCTCGGCATCGATGACGATGCCATCCGTGCCGGTGTCGCCTCTGTCGAGCGGGTCCCGGGACGGTTCGAACTCGTCGCGATGAGCGGGAACTTCACGGTGGTCGTCGACTACGCCCACACCCCGGACGGCATCGTCGCCGTGATCGACGCCGCCAGAGAGATTCTGTCCGGCTCAAGTCGGGTGATCGCCGTCGTCGGCGCGGGTGGCAACCGTGACAGGGCGAAACGCCCCCTGATGGGCAATGCCGCCTGCCGAGCCGATGTGGCGGTGCTCACCAGCGACAACCCCCGCGATGAGCGTCCCGAAGACATCCTCGCTGAAGTCGCCAGCGGAGCCAACGGATCCGGCGAGGTGATCGTCGAGATTGACCGCCGCGTGGCGATCCGCCGCGCTCTTCACCTCGCCCGTTCCGGCGATGTGGTGCTTCTGCTGGGCAAGGGTCATGAGCAGACCCAGGATTTCGGCGACCTCGTCATTCCCTTCGACGATCGCACGGTGGCACTCGAGGAGGTCGCACGCCTGTGAGGTGGACACTCGACACCGTTGCGGACGCAGTCGGCGGGACCGCCGTCGGCAGTGCCGCGATCACCTCCGTCGCGATCGACTCTCGCCGCGTCCTCCCGGGTTCGCTGTTCGTCGCCCTCCGCGGCGGGCATGTCGACGGTCACGAGTTCATCGCAGCAGCTGTAGCGGCGGGAGCAGTCGCGGCGCTGTCCGAGACGAGCCGCCTCCCGGCAGGGATCGCCGGCGTCGAGGTGGCCGACCCTGTTACCGGACTGGCCGCACTCGCTGCTCGTCGTCGCAGCGAGCTGAAGATTCCTGTCGTTGCCGTCACCGGGAGTAGCGGCAAGACCACCACCAAGGACCTTATTTCCGCGGTCATCGATCGCGGCGCCCACGCCGCACCGAGCTCGTACAACAACGAGATCGGAGTCCCGCTGACGGTTCTCGGCTGCCCCGACGATGCCACCGCACTGGTCGTCGAGGTGGGGAGCCGGGGCGTGGGGCACATCGCGGCCCTCGGCGATCTGATCCACCCCGACGTCGCCGTGATCACGAACATCGGTCCCGCCCACTTGGAGATGTTCGGCGACCTGGCCACCGTCCGGCTCGCCAAGTGGGAGCTTGTGGAGGCGCTCGCTCCGGGCGGCGTGGCGGTGCTCCCGGAAACCGACGCGGCTCTGCTTGCGATGCGCCACGGGCCGACGATCACCTTCGGCGAGGATCCGACGGCCGATGTTGCTGCCGTCGACGTCGTTCTCGACTCTCGCGGCAGGGCATCATTCGCCTTGCGTCACTCCGGAGAGCGGGTCGAGGTGACCCTCACCGCCGCCGGGCGCCATCAACCGGTCAACGCCGCGGCTGCCGTGGCGGCCGCCATCGCCATCGGAGTTGAATTCGTGACCGCTGCCGGGCGACTCTCCGCATTCACTCTCGCACCGTGGCGGATGGAGGTCGTGGAGCGCACCGTCCCCGGCGGCACGGTCCTGGTCGTCAACGACGCCTACAACGCCAATCCCGCCTCTATGGAGTCGGCCCTGGTCACGGTGGCCGCAATGTCGGGTCGGCACTTCGCGGTATTGGGGATGATGCACGAACTGGGCGCGGCGTCCCCGGCCCTGCACGAGGACGTGGGTCGGCGCGCCGCCGCCCTTGGCTTCACCGTGATCGTGGTCGGTGACGACCCGGGCATCGCTCGCGGCGCGGGCTCAGCCGTTGCAGCATCGGTCGGGGATCTGGATGAGGCAGCCGCAGCCGTCGCCGACCGGCTCCTTCCGGGCGACGTCGTGCTCATCAAGGCCTCGCGAGCCACCGGACTCGAACGGCTGAGTGAGCGCATCGGAGGTGCTGCCGCATGAT
>JBBTKD010000155.1:9242-25589 GCA_038059105.1 Actinomycetota bacterium
CTGGCGATCTCCGCGCTCTTCGCATGGGGAGCGGTGGGCTACGACGTGACCACCGAGATCGCCTTCACCCGGCCGCTGGGCATCGACCTGGGCTGGCTGTACGTCCTGTGGGTGCTGCTCTTGCTCACCGCCACCTCCAACGCGGTGAACATCACCGACGGACTCGACGGGCTCGCCTCCGGCTCCGCGGCCCTGGTGTTCGGCGCATTCATGATCATCTCGTTCTGGCAATTCCGGCACCCCGAGTTCTACGCCGTCGTCGGCACGCTGGAGTTGGCGGTGCTCTCCGCCGGACTTGTCGGGGCCACGCTGGGATTCCTGTGGTGGAACGCCGCTCCGGCGAAGATCATCATGGGTGACACCGGCTCGCAGGCTCTCGGGGGAGCGATGGCGGCGCTGGCCCTGCTTTCCAACACCCACTTGCTGCTCGTGGTCCTCGGCGGTCTCTACGTCTTCGAAACGGTTTCGGTGATCATGCAGGTCGTCGCTTTTCGGGGTTTCGGACGGCGCATCTTTCGGATGGCGCCGCTGCATCATCACTTTGAGCTGAAGGGGTGGCCCGAGACCACCGTGATCATCCGCTTCTGGATTCTCGCTGCGCTCTTTGTGGCATTCGGACTCGGATTGTTCTACGGCGACTTCATCACATCGGGAGGCATCGGATGACGACACTCGTCATCGGCGCTGCCATCAGCGGGCGGGCCGCGACCCGGTTGCTGCGCTCCCAGGGTGAGAAGGTGATCGTCTACGACGCCGATCCAGGAGCGCTCGTCGGGGTCGACGCCGATCTCACCCACGGCGGTTCCTGGGATCCCTCGCTCCTCGATGGAGTCGATCTCGTAGTGCCGAGTCCGGGTGTTCCCGAGCATGCGCCTCCTGTCGCCGCCGCCATCGCGGCCGGCCTCACGGTGTGGAGCGAGCTGGAGCTGGGCTATCGCAACGTGGGGCTCCCAATCCTGGCGGTGACCGCCACCAACGGCAAGACGACCGTCACCGAGATTGCTGCGTTGATGTTGAACGCATCGGGTCTGCGCGCCGCCGCGGTGGGAAACATCGGGGAACCGCTCTCCGGCGTCGACCCCCGCGACTGGGATGTGCTCGTCGTTGAGGCCTCATCGTTCCAGTTGCGCTTCGTCGACACGTTTCACGCGACTGTCGCGGTGCTCTTGAACATCGCTCCTGACCATTTCGACTGGCATCTGACGATGGCTGCCTACGTCGCCGCCAAGCAGCGTGTGCTCGAACGTCAGACCCCGGATGACATCGTGGTGTTCGACGCCGACGACCCCGGTGCTGTCGCCGCGGTGTCGTCGGCCTCGGCGCGGCTGGTGCCAGTGAGCGCCACCCGGGTGCCGGACGGTGGATGGGGTGTGAATGGTGGCGTCCTCACCGTCGGTGCCGCTGCGATTCCGCTGGCGTCGATGCACCGGTCGGATGCCGCGTTCGTGATCGATGTTGCCGCCGCTGCCGCCGGAGCGTTCCACCTCGGGGCCAATCCCTCCGCCGTCGAGCGCGTCGCCGTGACCTATCGACCGGGGAAGCACCGACGTCAGATCGTGGGTTCATGGAACGGTGTCACCTGGATCGACGACTCCAAGGCGACAAACCCGCACGCCGCCCTTGCTGCGATCCGCGCCTATCCCTCGGTGGTGCTCATCGCCGGGGGGAGGGCGAAGGGACTCGACGTGACGCCACTCGCCGCCGAGAGCAACGTCCGGGCCATCGTCGCCATCGGCGAAGCCGCCCCGGTGCTGGCCGCAGCGTCTCCACGGACCATCGTGGCGGCGAGCCTCGAAGAAGCGGTGGCCATCGCCGACGGCATCGCCCAGGACGGCGACACGATCCTGCTCGCACCGGGGTGCGCTTCCTTCGACATGTTCCAGTCATACGCCGAACGCGGAGATCGGTTCGCCTCCGCCGTGCACAGCAGAAAGGGGTCCTGACATGGCTGGAGTCGTTGCGGTACCAAGCTCGCGTGCCGCAGTCCGCGTCGCACAGAACTATGAGCGAGGGGTTTCCCGGTCGATCGGACTCATCCTGGTCCCTGTCGTTCTTCTCATCGTCGTCGGGTTGGGGACACTGCTTTCGGCATCGTCGGTGGTGGGGTTGCGCGAGTCCGGTGACGGTCTCTATTTCTTCAAGCGGCAGGTGGTCTGGCTGGTGGGTGGCGTGGTCGCCATGGTCATCGCCGCAACGATTCCGCTGCGCTGGTGGCGTCGGATGTCGTTCCCGCTCTTCGTCGCCAGCGTCGGGCTGCTCGGCGCCGTGATGGTCCTTGGCGTCAGGGCGAACGGGGCGACGCGCTGGCTGATCGTTGGGCCGGTCTCGGTGCAGCCATCAGAGATCGCCAAGCTCACGACCGTTCTCTTCCTCGCCACGTTGGTGAGCAGAAGAGAGCACTTCATGGATCGCCTCTGGACGTTCTTCTGGCCGCTGTTGTGCTCGGTGGGGCTGGTCGGGGCGCTCGTGATGTTGCAACCTGACCTCGGAACGACACTGCTCGTTTCGGCCGGCGGATTTGCGATCGTGCTGGCCAGTGCCGCACCGCTGCGTCTCGTGCTCGGCAGCGCCATCGTCGGGTCGGGTGTCGCTCTCGGACTGGCCTACTCGTCGCCGTATCGGTGGGAGCGGGTCACCGCGTTTCTCGACCTCCATAGCGATCCACTCGGTACCTCGTATCAGGCTGTGCAAAGCCTCGTGGCGCTGGGTTCTGGAGGAGTGTGGGGTGTCGGCCTCGGGGCGAGCAGAGCCCGGTGGTCGTTCCTCCCCAACGCCCATACCGACTTCGTCTTTGCGATTCTTGGTGAGGAGACTGGGCTCGTCGGATCGCTGAGTGTGATCGCCCTCTTTACGGTGTTCACCGTTGCCGGACTCGCCATTGCTCTGCGGTGCGCCGATCGCTTCGGGCGGCTCCTCGGGGTCGGCATCACCACATGGCTGTCGGTCCAGGCCCTGGTGAACATCGGAGGCGTCACCGGCGTTCTTCCGATCACGGGTGTTCCGCTTCCCTTCGTGTCTTTCGGAGGCAGTGCCCTCGTGATCTCCCTGGTGGCCGTGGGGGTCCTGGTGAGCATTGCCCGACACCCGGTGGGAACGGCGACGCGGTGACCGTTGCGATCGCCGCCGCCGGCACTGGTGGACACGTCTATCCGGCTCTTGCGATCGCTGCGGCGCTCGAGTCGCGAGGCGTTCCTCGGGATTCGATCCTCTTCCTCGGAGGTGATCGTTTCGAGGCGGGGGCGGTGCCCGCGGCGGGATACCGGTTTGCCGGCTTCGAGCTCACTCGCCTGCATCGTCGCTTGACCGTGGACAATCTCCGTATTCCGTTCGTGGTGAATCGGTCGGCAGACGCGATGGCCGAGGAGTTGCGTCGGTCGGAGGTCACCGTGCTGCTGGCCATGAGCGGCTATGTCACGGTCCCGGCTGCCGTGGCGGCAGGCAGGGCAGGGGTTGCCTTCGTCGTGCACGAACAGAACTCGGATCCGACTCTGGCGGTGCGATTCGGAGCACGGCGGGCGGTGTTCACACTCCTCGGACTGCCCGGCAATTCTGAGCGGCTGCCCAGGTCCGAACTCGTCGGCAATCCGTTGCGGCCGATGCTGGCTGACTTCGATCGTTCGGCCATCCGGGCCAGGGCACGAGCGGCGTACGGCCTGCCGTTCGATGGGCCGGTCGTCGGCATCCTCGGAGGGTCGCAGGGTGCCCAGGTTCTCAACGCCGCCGCAAAGGCGATCGCAATGGCGGCCGGAGCCCCGGTACTTCACCTCACCGGACCCGCAGCGCACGGTCTCGGGGATGTGACCGACCCGGGACTACCGTGGACGAGGCTCGCCTTCGAGCCCCAGATGCACAACTTCTATGCTGCCGTGGATCTCGTGGTGTGCCGGGCAGGCGCCATGACCGTGAGCGAACTCGCGGCGACCGGAACGCCTGCGGTGTTCGTTCCGCTCGAACGCGTTCGCCAGGCAGCGAACGCCCGGGTGCTCACCTCCGTTGGCGGAGCCGAGATGGTCCCGCAAGATGAAATCCGCCGGCTTCCCGACGTCGTCGCGAGACTCGTCGGTGATGCGCCCGGTCGCAGCGCCATGGCCAAGGCATGCGCCGCGACAGCACGGCCGGATGCTGCCCAGGTAGTCGCCTCACGACTTCTCGAGGCCGCAGGTGGTTGAGCTCGTCGAACACCGCCGTATCCACATCGTCGGAGCGGGCGGGTCGGGGATGTCAGGGATGGCAAAGATCCTCGGCCAGGCGGGTCATCTGGTGACTGGCTCCGACCTCAAGCCCGGTCATGCACTGACAGCGCTTGAGGCAGTCGGCGTCGAGACCTGGATCGGACATCGACCCGAGGCTGCGGGAGCCTGGGACCTTGTGGTGGCATCCAGTGCTGTCCCTGAGAAGGATCCTGAACTGGCGGCGGCTCGCGCGGCTGGTGTCGAGGTGTGGGAGCGGCCCCGATTGCTCGATGAGATCACGAGGCGGTTGCCGACGCTCGGCGTCACCGGCACCCACGGCAAGACATCGGGTACGGCGATGCTCCTCGCAGCAATGCGTGCCCTCGGCCGCGACCCGTCGTTCATGGTGGGCGGCGAGCTCGTCGATCTCAACACGAATGCTCACCTCGGAGAGGAGGATCTGTTCATTCTCGAGGCTGACGAGGCATTCGGGACGTTTCTTTCCGTCCATCTGCGCGGGCTGGTCGTGACCAACATCGAGGCCGACCACCTGGACCATTACGGGTCCATTGACCGGCTCGAGTCTGCATTCGCCAGCGTCGCGGCGGCTGTTGCCGGTCCTGTCGTGGTCTGTGTCGATGACGCAGGCGGTCGTCGTCTGCACGGATCGGTGACCGGGACAGTGGGGTATGGCACCGCAGAGGACGCGCGGTGGCGAATCACTGCGATCGAACATGGACCGTCGTCGGTCGCGTTTGCACTGCACGGTCCCGGAGGGGTCGTCCCCGTATCGGTTCCGAAGCCGGGTGATCATGTCGCCCGAAATGCTGCGGGCGTGCTTGCCCTCATCGGCGAGCTCGGCATCGACGTCGCCGCTGCCGCCGAAGGGCTACGGGAGTATGCCGGCGTCCGGCGGCGCTTTGAGGTGCGGGGACGGATCGGCGGGATCGTGGTCGTGGACGACTACGCCCATCATCCAACCGAAGTCGGCGCCACCATCACCGCGGCGACACTTGGTCACCACGGCAGAGTGGTCGCAGTGTTCCAACCGCATCGGTTTACCCGAACTGCGGATCTCGGATCTGCCCTCGGCGCCGCACTCGCGAAGGCTGATCGAGTGTTCGTGACCGATGTGTACGCCGCGGGAGAGCCTCCGATTCCCGGCGTGACGGGACGCGTCGTTGCGGAAGCGGCGACGGCTGCTGGCGCTGAGACCACGTATGTGCCTCGCCGAAGCGAGTTGGCTGCCGCGGTGGTGCAGGCCGTGCGGCCGGGTGACATGGTGCTGTTGATGGGTGCGGGCGACATCACGCTGGTTGCCGACGAGATCATTCCGTTGCTGGTCGACCGATCGTGACCGCGCGCCAGGACCTCGCCGCAGCCGGAAAGTTGCGCGAGAACGTATCGCTTGCACCTATGACTACATATCGGTTCGGCGGACCCGCCCGGTATCTCGTCGAGGCGGACACTGAGCAAGACCTCATCGCGGCCGCCGCTCTCGCAACCTCGGAACACCTGCCGGTTGTGGTGCTCGGGCGGGGGAGCAACATGGTCGTGTCCGATCGGGGGTTTGCGGGTGTGGTGATCCGACAGGGGTCGGGCTTCTCCCGTCGTGAGACCGACTCCTCAGGTGTGGTCATCGCAGGTGCTGCGGTGCCGCTCCCCATGCTCGCCCGGGAGACGGCGCGCGCTGGTCGCGGTGGTCTCGAGTTCTTCGTGGGGATACCGGGGAGCGTGGGTGGTGCCGTGCGAATGAACGCGGGATGCCATGGGAGCGACACGGCGAGCGTGCTCATCACAGCGCGGGTTCTCTCGCTTGCGTCAGGAATAGCGGCGGACCGATCTCCCGATGACCTGGAACTGACGTACCGGCACTCGAACCTCACGGACGACGAAGTCGTGGTCTCGGCGAGCTTCCAGACTGATGAGGTCGAGCCGATGATTGCGGAGGAACGGATCCGGGAGATCACGCGTTGGCGAAAGGAAACCCAGCCGGGTGGGACCCTCAACGCGGGGAGTGTGTTCAAGAATCCCCCTGGCGACGCGGCGGGTCGACTGATCGACTCCCTCGGGCTCAAGGGTGTGCGCATTGGCGGGGTCGAGGTCTCACAGCGTCACGCCAACTTCTTCGTTGCCGAAGCCGATGCCACCGCGGCTGACGTTTACGCGCTCGTCGACGAGATACGGAATCGCGTGCGTGCCGAGACCGGAATCCTCCTCGAGCCCGAGCTTCGGTTTCTCGGCGAGTTCACATGACGGACGAGACGAACCGCGGTAGGAGGGCCTGGCCGTGGTTCACCCTCGCAGCCGTCGTGGCTGCGGCGGGTTTTGCGCTCCACTCACCGCTGTTGTCGCTCCACGACATCGAGATCGTCGGGGCGGCGCGCTCCGATCCTGCGCCGCGGGTCGCAGCCTCCGGCGTCGGCGAAGGCGCGATCCTCATCTGGATCGACACGGGTGCGGTGGCCCGGGCGGTGTCAGAGGATCCGTGGGTTGCCGATGTTCGGGTGCAGCGGGTATGGCCCGATCGCCTCGTCGTCGAGGTGCTCGAGCGCATCCCGGTCGCCTGGGTCGAGGGCATCAGCACGTGGATGCTGGTTGCCTCCGACGGGACCGTGCTCGAGAACGGGGACATACCGGGCGGCGGTTACCTCCGAGCCGTTCTGGCGTTTCCCGATCTTCCTGCGGGCGAACAGCCCGCAGACCCGACGTGGGGCGAGATCATCGCGCTGGCCACGACGCTGCGCGATGACATCGGTGGCACGATGACGGTCGAGTTGCGCGGAACCGAACTGTGGACAGAGACGTCCGGGCATCCGGTGCGTCTCGGGTATCCGATCGATCTCGCCGACAAGGCCCGCACCCTGCGTGTCGTACTGCTGCAGGAGAACCTCCCCGCAGGGGCGACGATCGACGTGTCTTCGCCCCTCAGACCCGCCATCTATGACTCCGACACCGGGGACGCGACCGGGTAGGAGACACCTTCGTACCTCAAGGTGTCGTCGAGGGTTCCGAGGACGAAGTGTGATGTTTTGGTCGACCCACGACTATCCTTTTTCGCGTTCCCTCCGGGCTCGGACCCCGAGAGGTGTTTGTCCTGCCCGAGGAGGCCGGAGCGTGACTTCGAACGATGGACTCCAGAGCTACCTGGCCGTCATCAAGGTCGTCGGTGTTGGCGGCGGAGGAGTCAACGCGGTCAACCGGATGATCGAGGCTGGGCTACGTGGTGTGGAGTTCATCGCGGTCAACACCGACGCCCAGGCACTCCTCATGTCGGACGCCGACGTCAAGCTCGACATCGGACGAGAGCTCACACGGGGTCTGGGAGCGGGCGCCGACCCGGAAGTGGGGAGGGCTGCTGCCGAGGCCCATCGCGATGACATCGAAGACGCACTCCGTGGCGCCGACATGGTGTTCATCACGGCAGGTGAGGGGGGCGGTACCGGGACCGGGGCCGCTCCGATCGTCGCCGAGGTGGCCCGCAGCCTCGGCGCGCTCACGGTGGCTGTCGTGACCCGGCCGTTCGGATTCGAGGGTCGCCGGCGTTCGTTGCAGGCGGAACAGGGCATTGGCAATCTGCGGGGGGCGGTCGACACCTTGATCGTCATCCCCAACCAGCGCCTGCTCGAGCAGGCCGATCCGCACACCTCGATGCTCGACGCGTTCGTGATGGCCGACGAGGTGTTGGTCCAGGGCGTTGGCGGTATCACCGACCTGATCACGACCCCGGGGCTGATCAATGTGGACTTCGCCGATGTGAAGTCCGTCATGTGGGGAGCTGGCACCGCGGTGATGGGGATTGGGCGGGCAAGTGGAGAGAATCGAGCGGTGCAGGCAGCGGCGAAGGCGATGGCTAGCCCGATGCTCGAGAACGGAGTCGAGGGTGCGAGCGGGGTTCTCCTGTCGGTGGCGGGCTCCTCGGCGATGACCCTTCATGAGGTGAATCAGGCGGCCACCGCCGTCGCCCAGCACTGCACCCCCGATGGCAACGTCATCTTCGGCGCCACGGTGGACGACAGCCTCGGAGAAGTGATTCGGGTAACCGTGATCGCCGCTGGATTCGGTCGCCCTGCCACCCCCGTCGGCGGAGGCGACCGGACCCGATTCCGCTCGCCGTCCACCGAGATCTCCGCCGGGCAGCGTCCGGCAGCACGCGGTGAGCGGGTTCCCGTGCGGGCCGATGACGACGGCGATGCCCTGGACGACCTGGAGATTCCCGACTTCCTCCAGGGATGATCCGCCCCCTGCCCGGAGTCATGTTCGGAGCCGCCGAAGATGGCGATGCCCGCCGCGACGACGAGGTGAAACGGCGACTCTCAGCAGCACTCGGCGTGTCACCCGACTGGGCTTGGATGCGACAGGTTCACGGCACGACGGTGATCCGGGCGACCGAGCCGGGGACTCTCGGAGACGCCGATGCAGCGTTCACGACGGTGCCCGGTCTCCCGCTCGCGGTGGGAACCGCAGACTGCTTTCCCGTGGTTCTCACCGGTGATGGAGTCGTGGGTGTCGCCCACGCCGGTTGGCGCGGCGCAGCCGAGGGTGTCGTCCGTGCGCTGCGCGCCGCGATGACGACCGCGGGGCATCCCCCAACATCAGGTGCCATTGGTCCCGGGATTGGGTCATGCTGTTTCGAGGTCGGTCCGGACGTACTGGAGCGTTTTCCCCGCTCGGAGGCGATCACGTCGTGGGGAACTCCGGGTGTGAACCTGCGCAGCGCGATCCTCGACGACATGACAGGCCTCGAGGTGTGGGTCGACGGGCGATGCACGATGTCCGACGAGGGATTCCATTCCTACCGGAAGACGAAGACGACGGAACGCCAGGTGACCGTGGTATGGATACCAGACTGAGTGCCGTCGTTCTCCGCGTCGCCGCGGCCGCGAAACGAGCGGGCCGGGCCGCCGGTTCGGTGCGCGTCGTTGCGGTGACCAAGGATGCCTCCGACGCGGCACTCCTCGCGGTGTACGAGGCTGGAGGGCGGGACTTCGGCGAGAACCGCGCAGATCACCTGGTCGCTCGCGCCAGCCTGCTCCCTGAGGACATCAGGTGGCATTTCATCGGACGCCTGCAAGGAAACAAGGTCAAAACGGTCCGTCCGGTCGTCCATCTCCTCCATTCGCTGGATCGTGCAGCGCTTGCGGCCTACTGGACGGATGGTGCAAAGACCGTCCCTCCCGCGCTGGTTCAGGTCAACGTGTCGGGTGAGCCACAGAAGGCGGGGGTCGCGCCCGGCGATGCCGCCCGCCTCGTCGAAGAGGCCATCGGGGCCGGGATCGACGTGCGCGGACTGATGACGATCCCTCCCGTGGTCAGCGATGCCGAAGGATCGCGTCCGCACTTTGCGGCACTCCGCGAGCTTCGAGATCGGCTTCAGGGCGAGTTTCCGACCCTCAGGGAGTTGTCGATGGGGATGACAGACGATTACGAGGTTGCGGTCGAGGAGGGTGCGACCATCTTGCGGGTCGGACGGGCTATCTTTCGGGCATCCCCGGAAGAGGGTTGAGACCGTGGGCCTGTGGCAAAAGACGATGTTTTACCTTGGCCTGGTCGATGAGGATCGGGTCGGATTCGACGAACCCGAGAATCCGCAAGGTCGGCCCGAACCGCGACGCCAGTCGAGTGCTCCCGCAGAGCCGGCGCGCCCTGCCCCGCAACGCGCCGGGGCGCGGCAGGAGCAGACCGCTGAGCCGATGCGACCGATGCGGAGCCGCGGTGCGCAGCCGGTGGACGAGCAGATGGAGGCATCACGCGTCCAGGTGTCTCCCGTCACAGGTCCGCAGCGGGCCGGGGTAGCCCCCCGTGACCCCCAGGTGATCAGGGCGGGATATCCAACCGTGCAGGGGCGGCGGGTCGAACCCCCATCGGCGGCGCGTCGTCGGCCCATGGCCGACCGGGCACTCACCGATGCGGGTGTCGTCGTACAGCCCTCTGATCGGCCGCTGACGCGGACGATGAGCGGATCTGATCTCGAGTCCCAGGTCATCGTCGCCCGGTCGTACAACGACGCCCAGGTGTTAGCGGATCACATCCGGGCGAGCGTGCCGGTGGTGCTCGACCTGCGCAAGGTCGAGCCAGCGATGGTGCGGCGTCTCGTCGACTTCTCCAGCGGTCTCACCTACGCCCTTGGTGGTTCGATGCGCAAGATCGGGCAAGGCGTCGTGTTGGTGACACCGGCGAACGTCAACATCAGTCGCAACGAAAGGCGTCGTCTCACTGATCTCGGTTACTACCAGGCCCCCGAAGAAGGCTGATCGATGTCGGTCGTGTGCCTTGTCATCCAGGTATACGCCATCGTGGTCTTCGCCCGAATCGTGCTCGAATGGATCCCGGTCTCGTACGACCACCCCGTGTCGCGGGTGCGCTCAGTGTTGCGGGCTTTGACCGAGCCGCTCCTTCGGCCGCTGCGGGCGATCCTCCCCCCGATTCGGATGGGTGACATCGCACTGGATCTGTCCCCTCTGGTGTTGGTCCTCGGACTCAGCGTCCTTTCCAGCGTGATCTGCTGAGCCGCCGGACCCGCACTATGCGCGCGTGATCGTGAGCGTGAACGGTTCTCCTGCGGCATCGAGCCGTGTGCCGGAACCGGTGTCCCGTTCGAAGGAGATTGCGAGTACCTCACCGGCGATCCATGCCCCGTGGCTCGCGATTGCCTCGGCAACCTGAGTCGATGGAGACGACCAGCGCAGCACGATGCGATCGGACACGTCGAGACCCGCGTCGCGACGGGCGGCCTGGACCAGTTTTACGATCTCGCGAGCCGTTCCCTCAAGCGCCAGTTCCGGTGTGATGACGGTATCGAGCGCAATCGCTAGACCCTCGCCGGCTGCGACGACAAGTCCCGGGAGCGGGGCACGGCTCACGACCAGATCTGCCGACGACAACGACTCTCCGGCGACGGTGACGGAGCCCCCTGCGAGAGCGGTGGCCACCTCCGCAGACGTCAGGTTGGCGATCGCCGCCGCCAACCCGGGCATGCGGGCACCGAAACGCGGACCGAGGGTTCGGTAGTTTGCCTTGGCGCTTACCTGGGCGAGCGCCGTCTCGTCCTCAGAGGTAACGACCTCCCTGACATTGAGCTCCTCCATCAGCAGAGCGGCATGGTCTGCGACCGCTCCGAGGATCGTGGGATCGTGGCTCACCACCATCAGGCGGGCAAGTGGCTGCCGCGTGCGAATCGCTTCAGCCACGCGCAGCCCGCGACCCAGGCCGACGACGCCGCGCAGGGCCATCATCGCCGCTTCCAGGTCGGCGTCGATGAGGGATTCGTCGGCCTTCGGGTAGGTCTCGTGGTGAACGCTTGTGGGTCCGGTCGTGCCGCCGCGATGGGCCACCACGAGGTTCTGGTACATCGCCTCCGTGACGAACGGAAGCACCGGGGCCATGAGCTTCGCAAATGCCACGAGTACCTCATACAGCGTCGCGAAGGCGGCGAGGGCATCTTCGCCCGAGTCTCCGCGTCCGGCCCAGAACCGACGTCGCGAACGGCGGATGTACCAGTTGGTGAGGTCGTTGACGAACTCCATCAACGGAGGCACCACGTTGTAGAGGTAATAGCCCTCCATCTCCTGGTTCACCCGTCTGATGAGGCTCTGCAGCACCGACAGAATCCACCGGTCGATCTCGGGGCGATCCCCGGGGTCGGGTGCCGCGGCGAGGGCATCGGTGGTGAGACCTTCTGCGGCGGCGTATGTCGTGAAGAACGAATAGGCGTTCCAGTAGGGGAGCATCACCGTGCGCACCACCTCGCGTACGCCGCGTTCGTCGAAGCGCAGCGGCTCGGCGCGGACCACCGGCGAGTTGATCAGGTAGGCGCGGAGCGCATCGGCACCGGTGACGTCGATGAGCTCGAGCGGATCGGGGTAGTTCTTCAGGCTCTTGGACATCTTTCGGCCATCCCCGGCGAGGATCAGCCCGTTGACCACGCAGTTGCGAAAGGGAATGGAGTCGAACAACGCTGTGGAGTGCACCAGGAGGTTGTAGAACCACCCCCGGGTCTGGTCGAGACCCTCGGCGATGAAGTGGGCGGGAAAGCCGCGCTCGAAACGCTCCTTGTCTTCGAACGGGTAGTGGTTCTGGCCGTAGGGCATCGCGCCCGATTCGAACCACACGTCCAGCACTTCAGGCACTCGTCGCATCGTGCCGGAGCACTCCTTGCAGGCAAACTCGATCAGGTCGACCACGTGCTTGTGGATGTCGTCGGGCCGAACCCCCGAGCGGTACTCGAGCTCGTCGAGGCTGCCGATGCATTCGCGGTGTTCTGCCTGATCGCATTCCCAAATCGGGATACAGGATCCCCAGAAACGGTTGCGGCTGATCGCCCAATCGCGGGCATTCGCCAGCCAGTTGCCAAAGCGGCGACTTCCCACGTGGTCGGGCACCCAATGGATGGTCTCGTTGAGTTCCGCCATTCGCTCGCGGATCCGCTCGACGGCGACGAACCAGGTGGGAATGGCCTTGTAGATGATCGGGGTGTCGGTGCGCCAGCAGAACGGATAGGAGTGCACGATGCGCTCGTTGCGCGCCAGCGCACCGAGATCAGCCAGCATCCGGACGAGGATCTGGTCCGCCACTTTGACGTTCATGCCCGCCACCTCTGGCACGGCGTCGGTGAAGCGTCCCACCTCGTCGACGGGGTCGACGAGGAGGTCGCCGAGTCCCGCGGCCTGGAACGCGTCGAAGTCTGCCTCGCCGTGAGCGGGCGAGGTGTGGACGAGGCCCGTGCCCTCGCTCGTCGACACCTGCGGACCGGCGACGACGACGAAGGCTCCGCGCGTGACGAGGTCGGCAAAGTACGGAAAGACCGGGGCATAGCGAGTGCCGATGAGCGCAGAGCCGACGGTCTCGACGCTGACCTCAGCCCCTTCCGGCCAATAGGCTGCGATCCGATCGGATGCGACCCAGTAGGGACCGTCGACACCATCGAGCGGCGACGTGACCCTGGCATAGGTGATGTCGGAACCGACCTGCACCCCGAGGTTCGACGGGATCGTCCACGGCGTCGTCGTCCACACGAGGAGCACGTCTCCTGCGGCAGCCGGTCCCTTACCGGTGGTGACCACCAGCCGGAGGGTGAGCGACGGGTCTTCGACGTCGCGGTAGCCGCCGAGGTTGACCTCATTATTGGAGAGCGGAGTCGCGGCTCCGAAGGAGTAGGGGAGGACCTTGAACGCCTTGTAGACCAGGCCCTGATCCCAGAGGCGCTTGAACACCCACCAGACCGACTCCATGAAGTCCAGATCCATGGTCTTGTAGTCGTCCTCGAAGTCGACCCACCGACCGATCCGCCGCGTGATGCTCTCCCAAACCTCGGTATTTGCCATGACCCGGCTTCGGCATGCCTCGTTGAATCGTTCGACGCCGTAGGCGACGATCTCCGATGGACTGGAGAGTCCGAGTTCGCGCTGCACTTCGAGCTCGATGGGGAGTCCGTGTGTGTCCCATCCGAAACGGCGTACAACGCGATGGCCGCGCATCGTCCAGTAGCGGGGAACGATGTCTTTGAGGACACCGGCGAGGAGGTTCCCGTAGTGGGGGCTCCCTGTGGGAAACGGTGGACCGTCGTAGAACGTGAACTCGCGGTCGGCGGGCCGGCTGCTCACGGAAACCGCAAACGCGTCGACTCGATCCCACAGTTCGAGGATCGTGTGTTCCTGCTCAGGGAACGACACCTCGGGGGGAACCCGTTGGAACGGCGTCCGGTCGCTCATCGTCTTCGTCCTCAGTCGGCGGTCATCACCGCCGGGACGAGCATGAGGCCCGCGGTACCACCCGGCTTGCCGCCGTGCGGCGGCCTCTCCTCGGTCCCGTATCGGGGGACGATGCGGCGGGTTCTACACCGGTCACCCGGTTCTTCCCGCGGCTCAGGGGTGATATCCGCCGGTCGCCCGCGCGGCGCGTCCCCGTCGAAGCCGTCGGCGGGAAGGTACCAGATAGCGGACGCCCGATGCCGGATGTCAATCCCCGGCTGGCCCGATGTCACACATCTGCCGTCTGCCGTCTGCCGTCCGCCATCTATCTTCTCTCCATGCTCTCGGCCCATCCCGACGGTGTGATCGTGGAGGTCTGGGTGGTTCCCGGATCGTCTCGTGACAGTGTTGGCGGTAGCCGGGACGGTGCGCTGCGGGTGCGAACGACTGCGCCCGCGGAGGCGGGGAGGGCCAACCGCGCGGTCGCTCGGTTGGTCGGAGCCCACCTTGGTGGGCGCCGGGCGGAAGTCATCGCCGGTCACACATCGCGTAGCAAGCGGGTGCTCGTCGTAGGGCTGAGCCTCTCTGCCGCTGAGGCTGTTCTTGCGGACGAGTAGGAAGCACCGAAGGTTGGAATCCTCCGCGTGTTAGTGTCCCCCGCCGCTAGGGAGGCTCTATGGCCCGCGCACTCGCCAAGTCCACCAGGGATCGATTCCGGCGACGCCTCGAAGAAGAGCAGCTGCGGCTGCAAAAGATGATCGCCGACATCGAGGCCGAGCGGGAAGAAGTGCGCCTCACTGAGACGTCATCGGATCGCAGCCCAGACCCGAACACCGCCGAGGGGGGCTCTCTCGCGTTCGAGATGGAGAAGGAACTGTCCATTCTCGAGAACACCCGCGACATCCTCTCCAAGGTCGAAGAGTCGCTGGTTCGCATCGACGAGGGGACCTACGGCATCTGTGACCTGTGCGGCACGGCGATTCCTGTTGCCCGTCTTGAGGCCCTCCCATATACCAAGCTGTGCGTGGCCTGCGCGTCGGCGCGACGGTGACACCACTCCGCTGGTCGCTCGTCAATGCATCGGGCGTGCTCCTCGTCGATCAGCTGACAAAGTGGTGGGCGGTGGCGACGCTGCCCGGCAATCCCATCGTGCTGATCGATGGGATCCTCGACCTTCGCTATGTGACGAACTCTGGTGTGTCCTTCAGCATGTTTCAGGGTGCCGGTGCGGTGATTGCGCTGGCGGTCATCGCGATCGTGGTCTTCGTCGCGATTCTGGTGACGAAGATCGACACCACGCCGGAAGCCGTCGCCCTCGGTCTCGTGCTCGGGGGAGCGGTGGGCAATCTCGCGGACCGGGCGTTCCGTGGAGACGGATGGTTCAATGGTGCGGTCGTGGACTTCGTCGACTTCTCGTTCTTCCCCGCCTTCAACGCTGCGGATTCGTCAGTGACGATCGGCGCGGTGTTGGTGCTCTTCCTCGCTGTCTTCCGCAAGTGAACGTGACGGTTCCGCCCGAGTACGACGGGGAGCGGTGTGACCTCGTCGTTTCCCGACTCGCTGGTATCAGCCGTTCCCGCGCTCGGGAACTGATCGAATCGGGCGGGGTGTCTTGCGATGGTGTCGCGGTGTCGGCGGTCCGACATGTCGTTCGCACTGGTGAGGTGCTGTCATTCGAACCGCCGCCGGACCGGGTAGGACTCGAGTCCGCTCCGCTCGACTTCGGTGTCGTGCACGAGGACGCTCACCTTGCTGTAATCGAGAAACCCCCCGGTGTGGTGACGCACCCCGGGGCGGGTCGAACCGGGGTGACGCTTGCGGCGGGAGTGCTGCACCGCTGGCCGTCGGTGCGCGGGGTGGGCACCGAAGACCGATGGGGGATCGTGCACCGCCTCGATCGCGATACCTCCGGTCTCATGGTCGTGGCGCTGACCGCGGAGGCAGATGTCGGCCTGCGGGCGGCGATCAAGGCGCACCAGATCACTCGCGAATATCTGACATTGGTGCATGGGGCGCCCGCGATCGCCTCGGGGACGATCGAGGCTCCGCTTGGCCGCGATCCGGTGCGTCCGACCCGGATACGCATAGACCCCAACGGCCGACCGGCGACGACCCACTATCGCATCGAGGAGCGTCTTGGCGACATGACGTTGCTCAGGGTGACGCTCGAATCAGGGCGCACCCACCAGGTGCGGGTACACCTCGCCTCGATCGGCTTTCCCATCGCTGGCGACCGGACGTACGGGCGGGGGAGTGGCAGTCCGCGAGTGTTTCTGCATTCGGCCCGTTTGGCCTTCGACCACCCGGTGACCGGGGAACGTGTCGACGTCGTCAGTCCACTGCCATCCGATCTGGCCGGGGTCCTCGAACAATTTCGCTAGACCCGGGCCGGGGCCCCAACTCCCGGCCCTCCCTCCGAGCATGGGCCCCTGCCCCACGCCGGGCCGTCTATGTCTTGCCGACCCGGTCGGGGGCCCCAACCCCCG
>JBBTKD010000156.1:0-2819 GCA_038059105.1 Actinomycetota bacterium
GCCCACACGTCGCGCCACCATGCGCCCCCCTCCCCCCTTCGGGGTACTCCCCCCTCCGGGGGGAGAAACACTCATCAGTCGCCCGGATGAAGGTCGTCGACAGCGAAGACGTGATCGGTGACGATCCGGCCGCCGATGACGTGCTCCGTGATGATCCGCTCCATCACCTCCGGTGTGACCCCGTGATACCAGACCCCGTCGGGATAGACGACGGCGATCGGACCCTGCTCGCATACGCGAAGACAATCGACCTTGGTGCGCAGCACCGAGCCGGTTCCCGGCTCGGGCACTGGATCGGCACCGGGAACGTTGTGCCATGAGGGAGGTGACGACGTCAGGCCGAGTTCCTTGAGACGCGCCTTGGTGTACGCCCAGGTGGCACTCCCCTCTTCGGACGGAGCACAGTTTGGAGTCGTGGCGTCGGCACACAAGAAGATGTGACGCTGCAGTCGACCGATCGACAGCGCATCGGCGATTCGGGGGAGCCGTTCGGTCATGTCACCATCACCCTTCCGGCATGCTCCTCAGTAAAGCGGCCGATCACCGCGGGGAACACGGCACCTCTGGTGAGGCCAGAGAGCAGTACACCAATCCGATCTTCGTCGATCGCGACAAGCAGGCCACCGCTCGTCTGAGCATCGGCGAGGAGGATCCGGGTCGTGGCGTCAAGATCGCCGAACTCGGTGAACCCGGATGCGTGCTCGAGGTTGCGACGCGATCCACCAGGGATGACGCCGTCGCTGGCGAGTTCTCTGGCTCCGGCAAGCAATGGCACCGAGGCGGCATCTACCTCGGCTCCCACTGCTCCCAGCATCTCGCCAAGGTGCCCGAGCAAACCGAACCCCGTCACGTCTGTGGCGGCGGCGGCTCCCGCCTCGACCGCAACGCGTCCTGCGGTGTCATTGAGGGCAGTCATCGAGAGGACCGCTGCGTCACGGATCTCCTGGCTGACGACGCCGCGCTTGATCCCGGTGGCGATGACCCCGGTACCGATCGGTTTGGTCAGCACCAGCAGGTCGCCAGGGCGTGCACCCTGATTACGCAGCACTCGATCCGGATGAATGGTTCCAGTCACGGCCAGCCCGAACTTGGGTTCGGGATCGTCCACTGAGTGGCCGCCGACAATGGTCACACCAGCGCCGGCGAGTATCTCGGCCGCTCCGGCGAGTACGTCACCGAGCAGGTCGAACGACAGCGTCTCCCGGGGCCAACCCACGATCAACAACGCCGTGAGCGGGGTGCCCCCCATCGCGTACACGTCGGACAGCGCATTGACCGCGGCGATCCGTCCCCAATCGTCAGCCTCATCGACGATCGGCGTGAAGAAGTCGACGGTCTGCACGAGGGCGAGGTCGTCCGAGAGCCGGAAGACGCCAGCGTCATCCGATCCATCGATCCCGACGAGCAGATACGGATGTCGAGTGGCCGGCTGGTCGCGAAGACGGCGCAGTACCTGCGCCAACTCACCAGGACCGAGCTTGCAAGCGCAACCAGCCCCGTGCGAGTAGGAGGTGAGGCGGTCCATGGCGGGGGAGGCTACCGGCGCGATTGCCCGGCTCTGGCGGGACAGCAATTCGCAATTCGCAATTCGCCAGAGGCGGAGGTTGCCCCCAACGCGTCTGGACAGGCAATGGGCAATGGGCAATGAGCAATGACCCGTCGGGCCGCTCCGACACGAACCGGCGACGGGCGACCGGTGACGAAATCTCCCGCGCGAACGGGCAACGGGCAACGGAGGCACCCTCGGGGTGCCGACCCCCGAATCACACGAGTGGAACTCCTTCCCTTCACTTACTACCGTGCGAAATGCCGATGACGCACTCGCCCTCCACCAAGATCGCCTTCATCGGATCGCACTCCGTACGCAAGACCAACGCCGTCCATTCGTTTGCGGGTGCGGTGGGACGCAGCGGCCACAGCGTCGAGGTGGGCCGCGAGGTGGTCCGGTTCAATCCTCTCGGGATCAACGAGGGGGCCACACCCGAGGCTCAACTCTGGGTGCTGATGACGCAGATACAGCAAGAATTGGAGCTGCGGAGACGTGCCGAGGTATTGGTGACGGATCGGGCTGTCGTCGACAACTTCGCGTACTTTCTCCGGGTCACCGGAGGCGACGACCCATTCGACGTCGAACCCCTGGTTCGCAGATGGTCGAAGACCTACGACCTCTTCGTGCGGCTGCACCCCGACGTGGCGCTCCTCCCCGACGGGGTGCGCAGCACGAACGACGAATTCCGCGACGAGATCGAATCGATCCTCGACCAGATCGTGCCGGTATACGTCAGCGACGATCGCCTCATCACGGTGAAAGCATCGGAGGTGAACGAGACGTTCGACTGGGCGGCGATCGTCGAACACCTCATCGGCCTCCCCGCCGCCGTTCGCTGAAGGCGGTAGGAGTCGGCCACCCTCCGGGCGGCCTCCGTTACCGGTTGCCGGATACCACTTCGCGCCGGACCTGTACCACACGATCTCCCTACCCAAGGATCGGCCCGCGGCGGTGGCCGCGGGCCGATCCCGGTGGGTGGCAGGCCCTCGAGGGGGGCACGAGGACCTGCGGGTAGGTTGGCCCACGAGGGGTCAACCGGAGCGGAATGTTAACGGGTCGGCAACCAGAGGTCGCCGACCGAAGGTCGGCGACCGTTACCCGTTTCCCGTTACCCGTTCGCGCCCGAGGCGCCCAACGCGTGTGCCAGGGGCTCATCAATCGCTTGTCGATCAGGACGCGTCGTGGCGCTCCAACGTGAACGGGTAACGGGTAACGGCCAACGGAGGCAGCCGCAGGGCTGCCGACCCTTGGCCGCCTCCGCAATTGGCAA
>JBBTKD010000157.1:0-1034 GCA_038059105.1 Actinomycetota bacterium
TCTGCATCTCGATTTCGCGGATCACCTTGCCCTTGGGGCCGATGATCTCGCCCAGTTTGTCCTTGGGCACCATCACCGCCTCGATGCGAGGAGCGATCGGGTTGAGTTCGGTGCGCGGAGCAGAGATGACCTTTGCCATCTCGCCCAGGATGTGCAACCGGGCAACCCGTGCCTGATCGAGGGCGGCTGCCAGAACGTGCGCCGGCAAGCCTTCGATCTTGGTATCCAACTGCATGGCGGTGATCACGTCGGCCGTGCCAGCCACTTTGAAGTCCATGTCACCGAGGGCGTCTTCGGCACCGAGGATGTCCGTCAGGGTGACGAACTCTCCGTCGTGGGCGATGAGCCCCATGGCGACGCCAGCAACCGCAGCCTTGATCGGCACGCCGCAGTCCATCAGTGAGAGGCTGGAACCGCACACCGAGGCCATCGAGGATGAGCCGTTGGACGACAGCACCTCGGACACAATGCGGAAGGCGTAGGGGAACTGGTCAGCCGTCGGGATCACCGGGAGCAACGCCTTCTCGGCGAGCGCTCCGTGACCGATCTCGCGGCGCTTCGGTCCCCGCATGAACCCGACTTCTCCCGTGGAGAACGGCGGGAAGTTGTAGTGGTGCATGTACCGCTTCGACTCCTCGATGCCGATCGTGTCGAGCATCTGCTCCATGCGGAGCATGCCGATCGTGGTGGCATTGAGCACCTGGGTCTCGCCGCGCGAGAACAGTGCCGAGCCGTGGGCCCGGGGGATGACGCCGACTTCGACCGTGATGGGACGCACATCCTTGATGCCGCGACCGTCGAGGCGGACACCGTCCTTGATCACCCGATCGCGCATTGCCTTCTTCGAGACCGAACGGAACGCCTTCTTGGCAGCTCCGAAGTCCTCATGCTCCTCGGTGAAACCGAGTTCGGCGAGGGTGGCCACCAACGCCGCCTCTTCGGCTGCGTTGCGCTCCTGCTTGCCGGCGATCTTTACGACCGCGGCCAGCTTGGATGCGGCGACTCCTTCGACGCGCCCGTAGAGGGCAGCCGTG
>JBBTKD010000158.1:0-9249 GCA_038059105.1 Actinomycetota bacterium
TCCCGCAGGAATCGTTCGATCTCGGCGGCGATCTCCTCACCACTCGCCATCTCACCCGAGGCGTCGTAGAGCTCCTCGAGTCGCGTGACGATCTCGCGCACGTTGGGTTGCTCGTCCAGGGCGGTGTCGAGGTGGCGGCGCTGGTCGGCGGCATCGTCGACCAGTGATCCAAGGGGGAGGTTGACGCCGAGGTAACGCGACACTCGTTCCACGAGCGTTACCACCGCGGGGTGATAGATCCCGGCGACGTAGTGCGGGACTCGCGCCCAGAAGCCAACAGTCGGGATCCCACGGTCGGCAACGGCTCGTTCGACGATCGATGCCGCCGAGCCCGGTACCCGCAACACTCCTTCCGGGAAGTTGGCGTCATCGGACAACAGATCGCGTCGCGACGAAGTGGTGACGACGATGGTCGGCCGGGTGTGCGGAGCAGCCCAGGGGATACCGCCCAGGGACACGTGTTGCACCACGCCGAGGTCGACTGCGAGGTCGGCAACGGCGTCGCCGAACGCCTTCCAGTGCCAGTTCGGCTCGGGACCGGTGAGCACCAGCAGGTCGCGGCCATCGATGCGACGCGACCGCACCCGGGTCGTCGGCCACTCGATTGTGTCAATGATTCCCTCGGTGAACTCGAGGGTCGGACGATTCACGCGATAGTCGTACAGGAGGTCGGAGTCGAAGCTTGCCACCTCCATCGCATTGGCGGCGATGTGCTCGGCGGTGGCCGTGCCCGCCCCGCCCGCACTCACCCATCCATTGAAGGCAACGATGAGAGCGGGGGCGATCAGCGGTTCATGACCGATGCGGTGGTACATACGGTTAGGGAGTCGAAAAGTCCGGGCACCCATCGGCCCCAGCGCCGATGTGCCAGACCCGGCTGGCGGCGCCGTCCGGAGTCTCGGTGCCGCCGACGAGCACGATGCCGAACAGGAGGTCACCCTCGTGCACGAGTCCGCGATCGGTGTCCTCGAACGTGGGCTCGTCGTAGACGACGACGTACTCGTCGTAGGTCGAGCCGATGCTGAGGCCGTCCTCGGTGGTGAGTCCGCGGGCGATCGGGTCGAGTGCGGGCAGGTCGTTGGAGATGTAGGCGTACTGCGAGAAGTAGGGGGTGCCACCGGTATCGGTGAAATCCGCCGTAAAGATGGCGGGGTGGTCTGTGCCGCTGGAGTCTCCCTGGATCAGCCACGACACGTGTCGGTTGGTGCCGGTGCACGCCGCATCTGTCTCCCAACCGCTGTCCTCGAACGGGGGACCCAGTAGCAAGGCGATGACCGCCACCGTGTTCACGGGGTCTTCGCCGAGGGTGGCGATCCCGATCCCGTCCTCTTCGAGTGACATCGGTCCGAAGTCGGAGACGAGGACGTTCGGCGAGCGGAGCGAGGTGGCGATCCGGTACGACGTCGGGACCGTCGCGGTGACCCTGATGGTGTAGGCCTGCGGGGTATCCAACTCGACCTCGAGTCGGGTTCCGTTGATCGCTGGAGTCACCTCGCTGCCGTCGGCGGCAAACACGGTCATCGCGACCAGACCTTCGACGGCCTCGAGGGCGAGCACCTGGCCGCCGGCGGCGGCGAACTGGAACACTTCATCGTCACCGCTGGTGACATTGCCTCCGATTTCGCCGGTGAAGACCCCCTCGGCGAAGGCGAGGGTTCGCTGCTGGTTGCAGTCGCGGGAGAGTGAGGCGAAGGTCTCCTCATCGGGATCGCCGGACGGCACTCGCCGCAACTCGGCCTGGTAGTAGGCGACGGCGTCGGCAGTGATCGGCCCGTACGATCCGTCGACCGAGACGATGGCCCCGGGGGTGGGTTCGTCGTGTCCGGTGCAGACGAGATAGAACTGCAGCGCCTCCACGTACGGGCCGCGCTCGCCTTCAGAGATGAAGGCGGTCGAATTCGGGATGAGGGTGATCCTGCCCCCGAGGGTGGTGGCGACCGGGATCGAGGTGGTGGAGCTCGTGGAAGTGGTCGTGGGCAGGGACGCTGCGGTACAGGCTGAAGCCACTACGGCCAGCAATCCCAACGCAACCGGCCCCAGGCGCTTCACGGGGTCACTTTACGCCGCTGCCCGTGTTGGCTCAGGGCATCGCCCAGCCTGCCGATAGAACGGATGTGACCGTTGACACCCGGCCGGGTACCTGCGCGCTCGAACCGTTCACGACGGATCTCGGATCCGAGTGGGCCGTTCTCGCCGACCGCCACGCCGCCCATCCCTTCTCCCGTCCCGAGTGGGTACGCGCCTGGGCGGACACCATTGGGGCCGAACCGATCGTGGCGACCGTCCGACGCGACCAGAATCTGGTTGCGGTGTATCCGCTGGTGGCGGGGACGCGAACCGGTCTGCGCTCGGCGGCTGACTGGCACGTTCCCCACCTCGACATCGTGGGTGACCTGTCTGCGGCGGCGCAATTGGTAAGCGGAGTCGTGGCGAGCTCACGTCGCGTCACCTTCGACTTCGCCACCGGCGCCACCGCCGAGACCGCTCGTCGCGGTCTCACGAGTGCCGGATACCTCGTGCGCGAGCGGGTCCGGCTGAGCTCGCCGTGGATCGACCTCACTCCCGGCTGGGAGGTGTATCGCGATGCTCTCTCCTCCAAGAAGTGGCGCGAGCTCCGTCGTCGTCGACGCCTGCTCGAGGCAAACGGTGCCGTCACCTATACCCAGCATGACGGGACTGAAGATCTCGAGTCCCTACTCACCGCAGGGTTCTCCGTCGAGGGTTCGGGATGGAAAGACGCGTCGGGTACCGCGGTGCGGTCTGATCCCCATGTCGAAACCTTCTATCGGCGAGTCGCTGAGTGGGCGGCAACACAGGGGATGCTCCGCCTGCACTTCCTGCGGCTCGACGAGACGCCGATCGCCTTCGACTTTGCCTTCGTTGGCAGCGGTGCGGAGTGGCTGCTCAAGACCGGATTCGACCCCGCACTCTTTGCGCTCTCACCGGGCTCACTGCTGCGGGCAGAGGTGCTCGAGCGTGCCTTCGCTAGCGGTCTGGAGCGCTACGAGTTCCTCGGCACCGCCGACGCCTGGAAGCGGGAGTGGACCGATAGAACCCGCGATGTCGCGGTGATCGACGGCTATGCCCCAGGGGTGCGGGGGCGGGTTGCCGACCTCAGTTCGAGGCTTGCCCGACGCGCCTCGGTCGTCCGGTCGGGTCACCCGCGATGACTCGCCCTCCACATGGATTCGAGGCGCCGTCGGGCTTGACCCGGGCAGTGGCCCTTCGCGTCGTTGGTGTTCTGCTGGTTGGTCATGTCTTGATCGCCGCGCTCAACCTCTCTCCGCTCATCGACTCGTATACGGTGTCGCTGCTCCTTGATGTCAACCTCGAGGGCACGATGGTGGTGTGGCTCTCGTCGGCCACGCTGCTCGTGATCGCCGCGCTCGCCTTCCTCGCAGGGTGGCGTGCCTCTGCGGAGAGTCGGGTTGGCGCGTGGTGGCGGGTGATAGGAGCCGGATTCGTGTTGCTGTCTTTGGACGAGACGGCCTCGCTCCACGAGCGGATTGGCGAGAAGGCGGCACGGGTACTCGAGGTCGATTGGCTTCCTTCTCTCTACCTTTGGGTCATCGTGCTCGGGCCGATTGCCATGCTGGCGGCAGTCTGGATGCTCCGCTGGTTCGGTGGAACGCTGGGATGGCGGTCGGTCCAGGGCCGGCTGGCCACCGTCGGAATCGCCTTGTGGATGGCGGTGCCCGTCCTGGAAGCCCTTGACCCGACGCTCGGCGGTCCACGGCTGCTCGTGGTCATCGAGGAGACGGCCGAGGGCTTTGGTGAGGCGCTCATGCTGGGCGCTTTGCTGCTCCACCTCGCCGCTCGGCGAGCACCCGTCGAGCCCGCACCGGCACCGCCGGGTTGACTGCGGTCTCTCGCTGGCGCATCCTGTACCCGCACAGGAGGCACCACCATGAGAGAAGCGGTCATCGTGTCGACGGCACGGACGCCGATCGGCCGCGCCTACCGCGGGGCGTTCAACAACCTCGAAGGACCGTCGCTCGCCGCACACGCCATCCGGGCTGCGCTCGAGCGAGCCGGGGTAGAGCCGGGCGAACCCGACGACGTGATCATGGGCAACGCCCTCACCCAGGGAACCACCGGACACAACGTCGCCCGTCAGGCGGCGATGGCCGCCGGATTGCCCGACACGGTCAGCGGCATGACGGTCGACCGGCAGTGCTCTTCGGGGATGATGGCGATCGCCATCGGGGCCAAGCAGGTCATCCACGACGGCATGCCGGTGGTGGTGGCTGGCGGTCTCGAATCGATCAGCCTCGTGCAGAACCAGAACATGAACATGTTCCGTGCGATGGATCCGGCACTCCTCGAACTGCAGCCGGAAATGTACATGCCGATGCTCCACACCGCTGAGGTCGTCGCCGAGCGTTATGGCATCAGTCGCGCGACTCAGGATGCGTACGCATTGCAGAGCCAGCAGCGCACGGCCGCTGCTCAGGCCGAAGGACGCGTTGGCGCCGAGATCATCGCAGTGACCGCGCTGAAAACGGTGAAGGACAAGGAAACGGGTGTCGAGTCGCTCGTCGAGGTGAAGATCGATCGCGACGAGGGCAATCGCCCCGACACCACCGCAGAGGGACTGGCGGCTTTGCCGCCGGTACTCGGCGGCACGATCACCGCCGGCAACGCCAGCCAGCTGTCCGATGGAGCGTCGGCGTGCGTCGTGATGGAGGGCGCCCTCGCCGAGAAGCGGGGTCTGCAGCCGCTCGGGTACTACCGGGGCCTGGCCGTCGCCGGATGCGCACCAGACGAAATGGGAATCGGTCCGGTGTTTGCCGTACCCAAACTCCTGGAGCGCACCGGGATGAAGGTCGCCGACATCGGTCTGTGGGAACTCAACGAGGCGTTTGCGGTGCAAGTGGTGTACTGCCGTGACCGCCTGGGTATCCCCGACGAGTTGTTGAACGTCGACGGGGGAGCGATCTCCATCGGCCACCCCTACGGTATGAGCGGCAGTCGGATGGTGGGCCACGCCCTGATCGAAGGCAAGCGGCGCGGAATCCGGTACGTCGTCGTGACGATGTGCGTCGGAGGCGGGATGGGAGCCGCGGGGCTCTTCGAGGTGGCGTAGGAAACTTGTCGGGTACGATTTCCGCAACCAACTGAGGGGGCTCTCATGCGCAAGATTGCGACCCTGACCGTCGTTCTCGCGCTCGCCGCCGCAGCATGCGGTGACGACGACACCACGAGCACGACCGCATCGGGCACCACTGCGGCCACCAGCACGTCGATTGCGACCACCACCACGGTGGCTGCAACGACGACCGTGGACGCCACTGCAGCGCGGGTCACCGCGGCGATGGAGTACGCCGGTACCTACTCGGGCGAGTGGAACAACACGACGTTCGGTTCGAGCGGGGGCGTCGACATGTCGCTCACGGTCGATGCCGCCACCGCCACAGCCGAATTGACTCTGGACCTCGGCGGTTCGGTCTTCGGCGGCGGCGATCCCGATCCGGTGGTGGCGCAGATCGATCTCTCCACCGCAGGGCCTTACGCCGGGACGAGTGATCTGTTCGACGACTACACGATGGCCATCGATGGGGGCGTGTTGACGTTCACCGCACCGAGCATCTCGGCCCTCACCGGGATGTCGATGGTGGTGACCGGTCCGCTTGACGGGGCGGGATTCGATCTCGTCTACACGATCACCCAACCCGCCGGCACCGTTTTCGCCGTCGGGACGATGACGCTGGCGCCGACGGGGTAACCAGGCGGCTTGCCTCTCAGGAGGTAACGCGCGGAACGCGCCGGAAATACCAACAGTTCGCGCGCTCCGCGGTTACCTTAGGTGACGAATTACATGCATGTAATCCGGAGGCGGAGCGACATGTACGAACTCGCCGATTGGGGAAGACCCGCACCACCCGAGTGGAGCGAACCCCGTGAACGCATTGACATCCGATTGCCGGAGAACCTCGTGCGGGTGCTGCGGGGTCGGGCCCGATCCGAAAACGTGAGTTTGAGCCTGTTGATCGAACGTTTCGTTCGCGAGGCGATGCATCTCGCTCCGGCCGGTCGGGAGTTCGTCGACTAGTCGTCGCGCAGTTCGCTAGGCCAGGTCATCGAGACCTCTACGGAACCCGTCGAGCATCTGGTCGAACTCGGCGTCGTTCATCGTAAGCGGCGGCGAGATCTGGAGTGCGTCCCCCCCGATGGCCCTGCTGATGACACCGCGGGTGCGGACCGCCTTGTACGCCTTGGTGGGGAGGTCGGGGTCTGCTGCCAGCCTCTCCGGATTCAGCACGAGTGCCCCGAGGAAGCCCACACCGGATCGGTGTCCGCCAACCAGGGGATGCTCCAGCATCGAGTCAAGGCCCTCCACGAGCTTCGACTCCCACTCGAGGGCGCGCTGTGAGAGGTTCTCGCGTTCCATGAGATCCAGATTCGCCAAGGCGGTGGCGGCGACGGTGGGGTGTCCGCTGTAGGTGTATCCGTGGCGAAACAGCGGTGCCCCGGCGGCGTAGAACGGAGTCCACACCCGGGGGGCGGCGATCACTCCGCCAGCCGGTAGGTATCCCGAGGTCACTCCCTTGGCGAAGATGATCAGATCGGGTTCGAGAGAGAAACGGCGCGAAGCGAACCAATCGCCGGTCCGGCAGAACCCGGTGATGACCTCATCGGCAATGAACAGCGCACCGGCTTCGGCGATGATGCCACGCGTCTCTTTGAGATAGCCCTCCGGCGCGGGGCGGACCCCGCCGGCTCCGATGACCGGTTCGCAGAAGAAGCCAGCAATGCGCTCGGGCCCAACCTCGTTGATGGCGTCGGCAAGGGCGTCGGCGGAATCCCACGGCACGAGCAGCACGTCGGGCACGAGCGGACCGACTCCATCGGCGTTTCCGGTGATCCCGGCCAGGGACGTGCCGTAGCCGTGCATGCCGTGATATGCCCATGACCGGGTGATGAGCACCGTCCGTTCCGGTTCACCGGTCAGTTGGAAGTAGCGGCGGGTGATCTTGGCTGCCGTGTCGACCGAGTCCGAACCACCGCTGGTCAGAAACACCTTGCTGCGGGGGTCGGGGGAAAGGCATGCGACGCGTTCGGCGAGGGCCAATGCCGGGGGGTTGGCGAAGTCGCCGAACGTGTGATACGCCTCGAGGGTATTGGCCTGATTGCGCATCGCTTCGATGATCTCGACGCGGCCGTGTCCCACCTGGCAGTACCAGAGGCTGGCGGTGGCGTCGAGGTACTGCTTGCCGGTGTCGTCCCATACGAAGACGCCTTCGCCGCGGCTGATCACCAGCTCGGCTCCCTCGACCGCCGCCATGCTCGCAAAGGGGTGCCACAGAGAGGTCATGAGGCGTCAGGTTACGACACCTGCGGGCGACGAGCGGGTCTCAGGCCGCCTGCTCCTCCGCGGTCTCGAGGACCAGCGGTAGTTGCACGGAGAACACGGTCCGGTTCCGTTCGCGGCGATAACCGATGGTTCCGCCCATGCCTTCGGCGAGCACCCGACAGATCGCCAGGCCGAGGCCGACGCTGCCGACGGTCAAAGGTTGGTCGCCCTGATGGACGAATCGCTCGAAGAGCCGGTCGGCGATCTCCGTGGAGACGCCAACACCGTTGTCTGAGACCTCGAGTACGTAGCCGCCCAGCTTGCGCTGTCCGCGGATCGCGATGCTGGGTCCGCCGTGACGCACCGCGTTCGACACGAGGTTGCGCAGGAGTTGGCGAAGCCTTCCCGGGTCTGCCGACACGGTCGCCGTCGCCATCTTCACCTTGATCTTGGCCGGGAGTCGCGCAAATTCCCGGATAATGGCGTCGACCTCGCGCCGGACCGGAATGGGCGCTGGCGCAAAGGTGAGCCGCCCGGCGTCGGCCTGGGCCGAGGTAAGCAGGTCTTCGACCATGCGGGTGAGGTCCGCCGATTGGTCGATGATCAGGCCGTTGAGTTCGCGTGAGATCTCGGTGTCCTCGTATCCGAGTTCCTCGATCGTGAGCGCCGAGGTGTAGATGCCGGTGAGCGGGGTGCGCAGTTCGTGCGAGAGATTGGCGAGGAGCTGATCCTTGGATCGGTTAAGGCTGCGTTCTTTCTCCAGGTCGATGACAAGCCGCTCGGCGCGACGCCGGCGCCGGTTCACCATCACGACGGCCACCACGGCGAGAGACGGGATGAAAAGGGCGACCATGAATCGACTCGCCGTGGCTACCGATCCCGCCTCAAGGCTCGCCGCGGCGATGGTTCGCGCCGCGTCGTCGCGAACGTCGACGAGGAGCAGGGTGAGCGACTCGTAGGCCGGTGCCGCCTGTTCCGTGGCGATGACGCCTGCCGCGTCCTCGTCGCCTGCGGCGATTGCGTCGAGCGTCTGGGTCGACAGGTCGAGTGCGAGAACGAGTCCGCTGCCGACAGCGGGGTCTTCGAGTCGGGACTCGAGCTCGTCGACGCGGGATTCGAGGTCGGTGAGCACGAGCCGGGCTTCGGCCAACCAGGCGTCCATCACCTCGGGATCCACCAATCCGGACGAGGCGAGGATGAGCGCCTGGCCAAGGGCGTTACGGGCAGCAGCGGTGGCGCCCAGCGCCGACTCAGCCAATTGCTGGGTTCTTGCCTGTTCGGCCACGCGCGTCACTCCAGTGGCATTGGTGTACACCAACGCCAGAGCGGCGAGCAGGGCGACGAGAGCCACCGCGGATCCGCCGAGCAACGCATTGCGGGAGGCCGGTGCCTCCTGAGTCCGTCGAGCCATGTGACTAGGTATTTCGGGTATCCGCGGTTGGCTCTTGAGATGAAAGTGCCCAAATGCCGAACAAGTCCCATGGTCAAGGAACGGCGACTCGCCGGACTGGTTGTGGTGCTTCTCGCTGCCGCATTGTCGGCGCTTCCGGTCACAGCACTGGCGAAGCCCCCTGACGGGGTCCCGCCTGGGTGCAACCGAGATGGGGGCGGCCCCGGCGGCGGTAACGAGAACGACCCGTGCCTCCCGACAACCACCGTGCCGGTGACGGTTCCGACGACTACGACGACGATTGCCGCCACCACCACGACGACGGTCGCCGCCACGACCACGACCGAGCCGGGAGCGACCACGACCACGACCGAGCCGGGAGCGACCACGACTGAGCCGGGAGCGACCACCACCACGACTGCTCCGGGTGCGACGACCACAACCACTACAACGGCGGGTACCACCACGACCGCCGCCGGAGGAGCCGCCTCGAGGCCGTCCGATCCCGGTACGCCTGGTGCAGTGGTGACGCTGCCTGCTCCCGCGGGACTCCACGGGGTCGACA
>JBBTKD010000158.1:9349-11856 GCA_038059105.1 Actinomycetota bacterium
ACGCCTGGTGCAGTGGTGACGCTGCCTGCTCCCGCGGGACTCCACGGGGTCGACATGCACGGGATGAACTCCTCGCTGGCGGGCGCGGTGATGATCATTGCGAAGTCGGGTGACACCGCCCCCGGGGCGACGGACATGCCTGACACCGCCAGCGGACTCTCGGTGTCGATCAACCGATTGCTCGGACCGGTGGCTCCGCCTGCCCTCGTCGATGCGGTTGCGTCACCGCTGGTCGTGCTCGAAGCGCTGGTTGCGGCAGTGACCTCCAGCAGCCAGGCACTCATCATTCCGGGCATCGTGCTCTTGGTGGGCTTCGGAATCCCCGGCCGTCGCCGCGGCGATGATCGCCGACACCGCGCGCTCACTTTCGACATCCCGACTCAGTAGTTTGCCGGTTCCTGTCAGGATTCCGGTTCGACCGGGTGCAGACTGAGCGCGCACCTCTCTCGTCGGGTCGCTTCTCTTGGGACGCTCCCGAGACACCGATCCTGCACAGTCTCCCTCTCGGAGAGGGAGGAACCGTGAACGAAACATTGCAAGCACTGATTGCCGGTATCACTGCCGGTGCCGCCGAAGGCGCCGCCGCACTCCGGCGCAATGGTCTCGCAGTCGAACTCGATGCCTATACCGTCGAGGCCCGGATCGATGGCGATGGCGGTCCGCCGTCCGCATCGATTCGGGTCGACTTCGTCGTCCCGCCCCGCCGAGCGGGCGTGCTCCTAGACGTCGTGGGGGAGGCTGCCCCGATCGGCGCGTAGGTAGGCGTACGGCGTGACCGCAAGGAAGTTCGAGGCGCGCGAGGTGTAGACGTCGGCGTAACGCTCGACCTGTCGGGCGAACAGGCTCTTGTCGTTGCCCGACCGCATCAGCGGTCCCCACGCCTGATTGCGCAGGCTTCCCGACTCGATTGCGAGCGGAGTGATCTCGGTGTCGACGGCGCCGATCTTGTAGCGAAGCTTGTCGATGGTGCGGTCTGCTTCGGCTGCCGTCATCGTCGTCGGGGCATAGCCAGCCTGAGCGCGCTGTTTGGCGAGCCGCGCCGCGGCGAACTCACGCTCCAGATCAGCCTTTTGCTCCATCAGCGCGTGGAGACGCCCCTCCTGGGGTCGGAACGCCTCAACGGCAGCAATCTCGCTCTCGAGCTCCCGCAACACCAGGGCAGTTCTCCAGCGGAGAAGAGCCTTGCTCACCGACACGTCCGAGTAGAGGTGGTCGCCCACGTACAGGATCTCGTCACCGGAGACACCGAGGTGCTCTTCGAGTTGGAGTGCTGAGCCACCGACGTAAACGGTGCCTCTGGCGAGGGGTCCGGAGTGGGGACGCATCATGCCGAGGCCTTCGTCGACGACGCGATACAGGGGACGGCGAGCGGTGAAGAACTCTGGTTTCGCTGCGGAGACGATGACGGCATCGAAGAGGTCCCGCCACGTGGTCTCACCGGGGAGGTGGCGATCGAAGGCGTACCGCATCATCCGGTCCGTGTACTCCCATTCCGAGTTCGTGATCAGCAGGATCTGCTTGCCGGCGTGGTGCTGGTCCAGCAGTGTGAGCGGCATCTCTGGGTCGGTGATCACGAACCGTTTGGGATCGGCGACGATCTCCTCCTTGAGGCGGCCTTCCATGTGCGCCGAGTCGAGTGAGCTGCGGACGATGTCGTACAACTCGGCGTAGCTGTGCACGTCGGGGAGCACCCCGGCATCGAAACGGTCCACGAGGTTGGCGTAGAGGGCAGCCTCGGACAGCGAGAACAGCGTGTTGAGGAACACCCACCTCGGCTCGGCAAGGTCGACGGCAGTGCCCTGGTACTCAGTGCGGAGCCGGTCGAACTCGAGGAACTCGGTGCCATGTGCGGCGCGGATCACATATCCGAAGCGCGTCGGTTTCACGAGGTTGCCGCGTTCCAGGTCGATGGTGAGGCCCCGGATGACCGACTCAGGATCGAATGTGAGATCGCCGATCGGCCAGCCCCGCGCGGTCAGGCGATCCCTGGCGTGCTGGAACGCTGCCTTCTCCCACTCGTCCACCCGGTAATGGATGAGGGTGTAGTCCATGTCGTATCCGATGGCCCGGATCGATCGCAGGTTCAGGGTGCGATTGCAGTAGATCTGTCGGTCGACGGGGGGAGGCGCGATTGCCATGGACAGGAATCTAGGCGTCGCGGCCGATGGAACCCGCTAGCGCACCAGAAACGCTGGCAGTGGGTCGTCGTCTTCGAGGGTGAAGGTCGACTCGCCGGTGAAGTGCGCCTCGCCGGCGACTTCGACGATCACCGCTGGTCGATGTCCGACGGTGGTCTCCTCGACGGCTTTGCCGGTGAACGTCGAACCCACGATGCTGGAGAACGACCGCTCCACTCCCATCGGAATCAGTTCCGCGGCGCGCTGGATGGCGATTCGCGCCGTGACCCCGGAGCCGGTTGGCGAACGATCCACCTGGCGATCGGCAAACACGCACACGTTCGTGGTCGGCCTCTCAGACCACGCGTCGTTGCCGTCGGTGAGGATCGT
>JBBTKD010000159.1:0-9103 GCA_038059105.1 Actinomycetota bacterium
ATCGACGTCCTCGTCCGCCCGAGCGCCTGGCCGGCGGACGATCCCCGATTCACCGAGGTCGGGAGGGTCATCGTCATCGAGTGGGCACTCGACCCAGCGTCAGCGGCAAGGTTTGCCGCGAAGGTCGCCGCGGTCATGGGGAGGTGACGGCCGGAAGCAGCTTGCGACACGAGCGTGGGTGAAACGGAAGGCCGGCACATGGCCACGACCTGCGCCGAGTTTTCCACGAGGTGTGTCATCGCTGAGACCCGGTGGTGCCCTTCGGCGACGCCCTCGCGGCCGATCGCTACCCTTGTCGCCAACCCGGTCTGGAGGATCCATGCGCACCCGTCTGCTCCCTGCCTTGCTGGTCGCTTCCTTGGCCATCGTGGCCTGTGGCGACGACACTTCGGTCTTCGACCTCGCGGTCGGCGACTGCTTCAACGACGACCCTGCCAACGCAGAGGTCGTCCAGACGGTTACCACCGTCGATTGTGCTGAGCCCCACGACAACGAGATCTTCTTCGAGTTCTCGATGACCGACGCCGCCTTCCCCGGCCGCGATGCCACCGTCGCCTCAGCCGGCGAGCGCTGTGTCGCCGAGTTCGAAGGGTTCGTCGGGCTGTCCTACGAGCAGTCAGACCTCGATCTCTTTCCGATCACGCCGACCGCCGAGAGTTGGGCGGACGGTGACCGCGTCGTGTATTGCGCGCTCTACGCCCTGGATCTCTCCAAGCTGACAGGTTCGATGCGCGGCGCTGCCCGGTGAGGATTCTCCTCGCTGCGTTCGCCGTGATCGCCGTCGCGGCGTGTGGAGATGACACCGACTCGACGGATGTGTCGTCGACCACGATCGTGGTTGAGACGACGACCATGGCGACGACCACGACTGAGGGTGTGGCGCTGCCGCCGAGTGAGTTCAGCGAGCTGGCAGCCTTGCTCGAGCCCTATGCGACACCGCTCGGCTTTACGGTCACCCGGGCGGCACTCGTCGACCTCGGGACGTATCAGACCTCGCCCGAGGGGACGCATTTGGCGGTCTATCTGGTGGCGACGACGGAACGCACCCCCGACGAGGTTGCCCAGGCGACGATTCCGATGGCGGCGGCGTTTCTTCCGGATGTGTTCTCACGGTGGCCTGGGCTCATGTCATTCGACGTCTGCCAGGAACCGTTCGACTCGGCGGGTGACCCGAACGTCCCATCCGACACGATCGTGAACGTGTCACGCGAGGATGCCGAGTTTGTCGACTGGGACACGGTGACGCTTGCTGAGCTGTTCGACATCGCCCAAAGCCGTGAGGGCTTCACCCTGTATGCGGCATCCCTGATCGAACAATCCGCAACCTGGCAGGCCGCTGTCCAGGGCTGAACTCGGCTCGGTGTGTCGGCTCACAACTACGATCCCGGCGATGGCCGACACCTTCCTTCCGAACGCAGCCGACGAGCGCGAACGCTGCGGTGGCCGACGATGAGGCTCACCTCGGCCCTCCTTGCCGACGCCGCCCAGGTCACGGCTGGCAAGCTCTACGTCCTCGGCGGCGCCTTCGACACGATCACGGCCAGAAGCTTCCCGGTCGTGTATCGCAGCCTCGCTGTGGTCTTGGTCGCCGAAGTGGGTCCGGCCGACCGGAATCGCGACCTGTCGCTGCGCATCGCCCTGTTCGATGAGGACGGCGCCGCGATGGGCGTCGAGTCGCACGGCAACCTTCGCGTGGGTGCCCCGGCTTCGATACCGGCGGGTGCATCGACGGTTGTCCCACTCGTGGGCGCGTTTGGCAACGTCCGGTTTCCGGCGGCCGGCGGATATGTATTCGTCGTGGAACACGACGGTGCCGAACTCGCCCGCATCCCTTTTCGTCTGCGCGAGCCCCAGTGATCTTCACCCTTCCGAACATCGTTTCCTTCATCCGGATCTGTCTCGTGCCGCTGTTCCTCTGGTTGCTTTTCGGACGCGACGACCCCGCAGCAGCTGGCCTGCTCATCGGATTCGTCGGTGCCACGGATTGGGTCGACGGCTTTCTGGCTCGCCGACTCGGACAGGTGTCGGAAGTCGGCAAGTTTCTCGATCCACTCGCCGATCGGCTCGCCATCGCGGCTGCGGTCATCGGAGGCTGGGTTGCGGGAGTCCTGCCGCCGTGGTTTGCGGCGGCGATCCTGGTGAGAGAGGCTCTCGTAGCGACGGGTGCCCTTCTCATCGCCGTGCGGGCACACGCCAAGCTCGATGTTCGCCGGTTCGGCAAGGTTGCGACCTTCAGCCTCTACTTCGCGATCCCGGCCTTCTTTGTTCACAGCGGCGGCTGGCACGACTTCTTCGAGTCGTTTGCGTGGGTGACCGGTGGAGTGGGACTGGTTCTCTACTGGTGGGTTGCGGCCCAGTACACCCGGGACATGGTTGCCATCCTGCGGGGAGCCTCTCCCGCGGTATCCTCCTCGGGTCAAGGAGACGCCACGTGACGATTCCCGAAGATCGCCGATATACCGACCAGCACGAGTGGGCACTCATGGTGGACGGCAAGGTTCGCATCGGGATCACCGACTACGCCCAGGACGCACTCGGCGATGTCGTGTTCGTCGACCTACCCGCGATCGGGCGTCGGGTGGGGGCGGGGGAGACGCTCGCAGAGGTGGAGTCCACGAAATCCGTGGCCGAGGTCTACGCCCCGTGTGCCGGGGCGATCGCTGCGGTCAATACCGCCCTCGCCGACGCCCCCGGTCGGATCAACTCCGATCCGTATGGCGAGGGGTGGTTCGTGGAGTTGACTCCGGACACAGCCGCAAACCTCGATGAGCTGCTCGACGCCGCGGCGTACCGCAACCTGATCGCCTGACCCTCGACTCTCGGTCGAAGGTTACCGGCGGTTGCCAACGGTGGGCGGTACGATGAACGCGTGGACAACCTTCCGCCGGAACTGCCCGACGAGCAGGATCCCACCGAAACCATCGATCTTCCCCAGCCTGCTGGCTCGGTGAACCCCGAGGACATCGGCGGGGCCGGTGAGGGATACGCCCTCATCGTCGCGTCCGGGCCACGACGCGGGATGCACTGGATCATCGACGACGGCGTCGAAGCCGGACGGCACCCCGAGGCGGCGATCTTTCTCGACGATGTGACGGTGAGCCGCCATCACGCCGCCTTTTCCATGGAGGAGGGCACCCTCGTCGTGCGTGATCTCGGCTCGACGAACGGCACGTACGTCAACGGGACTCGCTGTGATCAAGCGGAGCTGGCCGCAGGTGACGAAGTGATCATCGGCAGATTCCGCCTGATCGTTGCTCTCGACGCATGACGACACAGAAGCGCCTCAACATCGGAGAGGCCGTCGCCCAACTCGAGGCGGAATTCCCCGATGTCAGCATCTCCAAGATCCGCTTCCTCGAGACCGAGGGACTGATCCACCCTCCCCGCACCAAGTCGGGGTACCGGGAGTTCGGTCCCGCCGATCTCGAGCGGGTCCGCTACATCCTCAGACAGCAGCGCGACCATTTTCTCCCGCTGCGAGTGATCAAGACGAAGCTCAGCGCGTGGGAACGCGGGGCGGAGACAGCACCGGCACCACCAGCAGGACCGCCGGCGGCCGCCTACTTCGCCACGAGCGACCGATCCCTCACGATCCAGGAGGCCGCGCAGGCGGCCGGCGTACCGGTCTCGCTCATCACCGAGTTGGTCAAGCATGGCGTGCTGGACCCCGCGCTCGGCATGCCGGATGCGCGCTTCGACGACGACGACGTCGAGATCATCAGAGCCGCCTACCGGATGATCGGACACGGCCTTGAGGCCCGGCATCTCCGGGCGATTCGTCTCGGTGCAAACCGCGAGGTCGACCTCTTCCGCCAGCTGACCGGGCCAATGATGCGGCATGCCACCCCTGCGGGACGGCGTCAGGCGGGCGACGTACTGGCCGACGTCGCTCAGGCGGCGCGCGAGATGCAAGAGGCAATGGTGCGTTCAGATCTTCGCGGAATCCTGGACCGGTGATCTGACCATGCTCGCCTCTCTCCTCTTGACGCTCGCCCTTGGCCCGACGGGCCTCCAACCGGGACTGCGGCCGGTTCCACTTCCGCCGCCACCCTTCCTCATGTTCCCCGCCGCGGAACCCCCTGCGATCTCCGCCCGATCGTGGATGGTGTACTCCGTCGACGAGGAGGCCGAGCTCGGTTCCAAGGATCCGAATCTGCGTATGCCGCCCGCCTCGATCACCAAGCTGATGACCGCGATGGTTGCGGTGGAGACGATCGCCCTGACGGATGAGATCACCATCTCGGCGGTCGCGGATGCCACCCCGGTCGGCTTCGTCGGCCAGCCAGAGGTCTTCCAGGGGGAGGTGTGGGTGATGCGCGACCTCCTCTCCAACGTTCTCGTGCAGTCGGGCAACGATGCCTCAACCGCACTCGCCGAGGCTGCAGGGGGCACCGTCGAGGACTTCGTCACGATGATGAACGCCAAAGCCGCGGCCCTCGGCATGGACGACACCACCTTTCGCAATCCACATGGCCTCGACGACGCCGAGCACCTTTCGACGGCGCGTGACCTGGTCACGATGGGACGGGCAGCGCTCGACTACCCGGCTGTGCTGGAAATAGCGCGGGTCAAGCACATCACACTCAAGATTGCAGGGCGCGAGATCGAGATGGATGCCACCGATCGCGACCTGGGAGTATTTCCGGGACTATTCGGACTGAAGACCGGCGACACGGCAAGCGCCGGACAGGTTCTCCTCTCCTACACGGTCACCCAGCACGATCGCATCGTCGCTGTCGTCCTCGGCACGCCCGATCGACGCAGTGCCACACGCGAGATCGTGACCTGGGCGATGACGGCCCTCGGGCCGCGCGATCGATTCTTCGGACTCATCGCTGGCACCGACCTCGCGCTGAGTTTGCCCGAGTGGTATCAACCCCGACTGAATGCCGCAGGTGGCATCTTCACCGGCAACCCCGAGCCACCGGATCGCACCCCCCTCATCGACGACCTCAACCAGCGATTCCGAGAGTTGCTGCCGGAACTGCTCGGGGGCAACCCATGAGGACACTCGCTGAAGTCGTCGACCGCGAGACGATCTCTCGTCGGGTGGCCGAGCTCGGAGCCGAGATCAGCTCCGACTACGCGGGGAGGAGTCCCGTCCTTCTCGGCATCCTCAAGGGCGCGGTTCCCTTCCTCGCCGATCTCACCCGGGCACTGCCTCCCGAGGTCGAGATCGACTTTCTCAGCCTCACCCGATTCGGGGACGAGGGGAGGGTGAGCATCTCCGTGGACTCGGCGACCTCGATCACGGGACGGCATGTGATCATCGTGGAAGACATCGTGGACACCGGCCTGACACTGTCCTACCTGCTGGGACTCCTCGAGACCAGAGGGCCGGCCTCGCTGGCGACGGCAACGCTGATCGACAAGTCGAGGAGGCGGATCGTCGACGTCGAACTGCAGTATCGCGGTTTCGAGATCGGTGACGAGTTCCTGCTCGGATACGGGCTCGACTGGAATGGCCGATATCGCAACTTGCCCTCGCTATGGGCGGTGATGGATCTCGCTGCGTTTCAAGAGAACCCGGGGTCGCTTTCCCAGCGAGTGTTCCCGGTGGCGGGTTAGGCTGGCTGGCATGTCGCCGGAGAGCATTCCCGTCGAGCTCGTGGGAGTTCGCATCGAACTTCCCACCAATACGCCGATCGTGCTGTTGCGCGAGGTCGGCGGGAACCGTCACCTGCCGATCTTCATCGGAACCGGTGAAGCCACGGCCATCGCCTTCGCCCTGGAGGGCGTGGAACCGCAACGCCCGATGACCCACGACCTCCTCAGGGCCGTCGTTGAGGCGCTCGGGGCCACCGTCAACCACGTCCTTGTGACCGCGCTGCGCGACGGGATCTATTTCGCTGACCTGGTGCTCGACAGGGGAGGCGACGAGATCAGGGTGTCGTCGCGTCCGAGTGACGCCATCGCCCTCGCCGCACGCACCTCGGCGCCGATCTTCGTACTCCCGTCGGTGCTCGACGAGGCCGGAGTCGAGTTGCAGGACGAGGACGAAGAGACCGAGGTCGCCCGTTTCCGTTCCTTCCTCGAGTCCGTCGACCCCGAGGATTTCGACCCCTCCGGCGAAGCCTGACGACCCCTTTTCCTGGTTTTCCACAGGGGTTGTTGACAACAGGTCGCTGCCGTCCCTAACTTCACTCCCGTAGTTCCAAGGACCGGACTTACCGCCGTGTAAGCTCCGGAGGTTCGAGGAGGCCTTTCTTGACCACCGACCATGGATATCGCGCTCCCCAGGTGTGCAACATCGTCGGGATCACCTATCGCCAGCTCGACTATTGGGCTCGGACCAGCCTGCTCCGCCCCTCGCTCGCCAGCGCCCAGGGTTCCGGGTCGCAGCGGCTCTATTCCTTCGGCGACATCGTACAGCTTCGCGTTGTGAAGCGTCTCCTCGACGCCGGCATGAGCCTCAAGAAGATTCGCCAGGCAATGGGCCTCCTGCGGGCCCAGTTCAACAGCGACAGTCCATTGGCCGACGTCACCCTGTTGTCGGACGGAATCACGATCTACGCGGCACACAGCGCTGACGAGGTCGTTGACGTGTTCCGACGGGGTCAGGGCGTTTTCGGGATCGCCGTCGGCCCGGTCCAGGCGGAGATGGAAGGCGAGATCCATCGCCTCTTCCCCGACCAGGCCGCATCGCTCACCGGCATCGCAGCCACCGGGGAGGCCTGAGCTGACCGTCGACTTCCGGAGTCTGGCCGACACCGTCGAATTCGCCCACGAAAGCGAACGACAGTTTGCCCGACTCCTCGATTTCTACGGCATCCCCTGGGAATACGAGCCCACCTCGTTTCCGACTGAGTTCGATGCATCGGGTACGCCCGTCGGATACTTCACTCCCGACTTCTTCCTCCCGGAGGAGGGCCTGTTCATCGAGATCACGACGATGAATCAGAAGCTCGTCACCAAGAAGAACCGCAAGGTGCGCCAACTTGCCAAGCACCACCCCGATGTGAAGTGCAAGATCTTCTACCAGCGCGATTTCCTCCACCTTCTCATCAAGTACGACCTCGAGACCCCTGGCGAGTCGGAGTCGCTTCCCGCGCCTACGCGAATTCCCGGGCCGGTGCGCGTCGTAGACCTGGGAGTCACCGAGGCCAGCTGAGCCCTGGGGGAGCGCTGAACACCCCCCGTCTAGAGTCCCACCCGTGACCGCCACGCATCGCTCGCCGCTGCACACCCGGCACGAGGCACTCGGCGCGCGATTCACCGATTTCGGCGGCTGGGAGATGCCACTTCAGTACGCCGGAACCCTGTCGGAGCACGCCGCGGTGCGATCGGCAGTCGGGGTCTTCGACGTTTCCCATCTCGGACGCTTTATGGTCGAGGGCCCCGGGGCGACCGAAGTCGTAGATCGCCTCCTCTGCAACGATCTCAAGCGCATCGCTCCGGGACGAGCCCAGTACACCCTCATGCTTACGGGCGATGGAGGCGTCATCGACGACATCATCGTGTGGTGGCTCGCCGCGGACCGCATCGTCGTCCTTCCCAACGGCGTCAACCACGATGCAGTGCGCGACCTGTTCTCGGCCGCCGGGGGCGACATCGTGGTCACAGATCTGCGCCGTGAGACGGCTCTGCTCGCCGTGCAGGGTCCCGGAGCACCAACACTCCTCGAATCGGCCGTCGGCTTCGCCCCAAAACGGTTTCGGGTGATCGATCGACCGCCGATCCTCGCTGCAGGCACCGGATACACCGGAGAGTCCGGGGCCGAATTGGTGATCCCAGCGGATCAGGCTGGCGCCGTCTTCGACGACCTGTTGAACGCCGGGGCGGTGCCGTGCGGGTTGGGGGCCCGCGACACCTTGCGTCTCGAGATGGGGTTCCCGCTCTGGGGACAGGACCTCGACACCACGACGAGTCCCCTTGAGGCTGGTCTGGAGTGGGTTGTCGGGTGGGACCACGAGTTCGTCGGCAAGGATGCTCTCGAGAGTCAGCGCACCGCAGGAGCGGCACGCTCACTGATCGGCTTTGCGTTTCCCGATCGCCGCGTACCCCGGCATGGCTACCCAATCCGCTGCGGGGCTTCATCGGGCATCGTGACGTCGGGCAACTTCAGCCCGACCCTCGGCGTCGGCATCGGCATGGGTTACGTTGCGCCGGCGACGCCAAAGGACGCCACGGTGGAGGTCGAAGTGAGAGGCGAGTGGTTCTCAGCCCGACGGGTCGAGCCACCGTTTCTGGAGCGCTGATGGACTTCACCCCTCATACCACTGCCGACGTCGACCGAATGCTGGGGCTGCTTGGGCTGAGCCAGCCCGACGATCTCTTCGCGCACATCCCCCGACGCCTGCGAACGACACCGGATGAGGGGCTACCCGCACCACTCTCGGAGCCCGAGGTGATGGATCACATCGCCGGACTGGGGAAACGCGTCGCCTCGGAACTGACGTGCTTTGCCGGTGGTGGTGTCTACGACCATCTCCTCCCACCGGTCGTGCGGGCGTTGACGATGCGCCCCGAGTTCGTGACCTCGTACACGCCCTATCAGAGCGAGGTTGCCCAGGGTGTGCTTCAGGCGCTGTGGGAATACCAGTCGATGATCGCGACCATCACCGGCCTGCCGGTGGCCAATGCATCCCTCTACGACGGATCGTCAGCTGGCATCGAAGCAGTGAATCTCGCTGTTGCGGAGACCGGGCGGAACGCAGTGTGGGTCTCGCGTGGGGTGAATCCGCGCACCCGGGAGATCCTGCACACATTCGGCCGGGTGAGGGGCATTGAGATCGTGGAGCACCCTCTGCTCGACGGCCACACGGTATGGGCCGACGATGCCCAACCAGCCCCCGCCGCCGTGGTCTTCGCACAACCAAACTATCTGGGCGTCGTCGAGGATCCCGCTGAGCCGGTCGACCTGGCACATCGCCTCGGAGCCCTTGCCATTGCATCGTTCGACCCGATGCTGCTCGGTGTGTTGCGCTCGCCGGGGGCAACCGGATGCGACGTGGCGTTTGCCGAGGGCCAACCGTTGGGGAACCCGATGTCGTTTGGCGGGCCGATTCTCGGTGTGTTCGCAACGACACGAGCACTGATGCGTCGGATCCCCGGTCGGCTCGTTGGCCGTACGGTCGACGCGGCCGGACGGATCGCATACACG
>JBBTKD010000159.1:9203-17309 GCA_038059105.1 Actinomycetota bacterium
TGCCTGAGGCTGCGGGACGGGCCGCTTCTTCACCTCTCGTCGGCGGTGCCGCCGAGCCGACGCTGCGCGAGCTGTCGGCACCGGCGCGCCGTGCCTGGTCGCTCGCCCCTCTCGACGTCCCTGAGGTACCAGCGCTTCCCCAAGCGACGGGCGCTCCGCCGGCGCTTCCGGAACTCTCCGAGAGAGACCTCGTTGCCCACTACACGCGGCTCGCCCACCGCAACTTCGCCGTCGATCTCGGTGCATATCCGCTGGGCTCGTGCACGATGAAGTACAACCCGAAGGTCTGTGACTGGGCTGCCGAGCATGGCGGCTTCCGCGATCTCCATCCGGCGACACCGGCACATCTGGCGCAAGGAGCTCTCGAGGTGCTCCTCGAGGCGGAAGACATCCTGTGTCGCCTCACCGGGATGGCGGCCGCCACGTTCCAGCCTGCTGCTGGCGCTGCAGGTGAGCTCACCGGCCTCTTGATCATGGCGGCGTATCACCGTGCACGAGGGCGCAACCCGCACACCGTCCTCATTCCCGATTCGGCTCACGGCACCAACCCGGCATCCGTCACACTCGCCGGGTTCCGCGCCCGTCACATTCCGAGCGATGCCCGCGGCATGGTCGATGTCGCCGCGCTGCGGACTGCGGTCGACGCCGACACCGCAGGGCTGATGCTGACCAACCCGAACACGCTCGGCCTGTTCGAAGAGGACGTCGCCGAGATCGCCGAGATCGTTCACGGCATCGATGGCCTCGTGTATTACGACGGGGCCAATCTCAACGCAATCCTCGGAGTGGTTCGCCCGGGCGACATGGGATTCGACATCGTTCATTCGAATCTCCACAAGACCTTCGCCACGCCCCACGGGGGCGGCGGCCCCGGTGCCGGCCCCGTTGCGGTCGTCGAACACCTCGCCCCTTTCCTCCCGGGTCCAGTTCCCCGCCGCACCGCCGACGGCGTGCGCTGGATGATGCCGGAGCAGTCCATCGGAAGAGTCCACGGCCACCACGGCAACTTCCTCGTGGTGTTGCGGGCACTCACCTACATGCGTGCGCTGGGGGGCTCGGGGATGCGAGCGGTCGCCGAGCGGTCGGTACTCAACGCCAGGTACCTGGCGTCACTGCTGAAACCGCCATATACGATCCCCTTCTCGACACCGTGCATGCACGAGTTCGTTGCATCGGCGGCGGACCTCAAGCGGGCGACCGGGGTCCGAGCGATGGACGTGGCAAAGGCCCTCCTCGACGAGGGCTTTCATGCTCCGACGGTCTACTTCCCGCTGATCGTCGAGGAGGCGTTGATGATCGAGCCCACCGAGACGGAGTCGCCGGAGACCGTGGAGGCAATTGCCGCCGCACTCAACACCATCGCCCGCAACGCGGCGGAGGATCCGGAGCGGATTCAGCACGCCCCGCACCACACGCCCGTATCGCGGCCCGACGACGCCCTCGCCGCACGCAAGCCGATTCTGACCTGGGACGACCTCGAGGAGGGCAGATGAAGACCGAGCGCGTCGCCACCGACGGCACACGCCTCATGACGCACACCTGGAATCCATCGGGATCTCCGCGGAGTGTGATCGTGATCGTTCACGGTCTGGCAGAACACGGTGGTCGCTATGAGCACGTTGCTGCCTTGCTGACGGGACGTGGTCATGCCGTGCGCGCCACAGACCTTCGCGGTTTCGGCGAGTCGACTGGTCCCCGTGCGTTTGTGAAGTCGTGGGACGACTACCTCGACGATCTCGCGGCTGATCTCGAGTCCGCTCGTGCGGCCGGGGTTCCCGTAGTGCTGCTCGGCCACTCAATGGGTGGGCTGGTTGCCCTCTCCTACGCCCTCAGTGACCGACCCAAACCGGACTCGCTGGTGCTGAGCGCTCCCGCCGTGGACGCCGATGTCTCCGCCGCCAAGAAGCTGGCGGCGAGGGTACTCGGAGTCATATTCCCCAAAGCCTCGGTGAAAAACGAGCTGCGGGGTGACCAACTCTCCAGAGACCCGTCGGTGGGGGAGCGGTACTTCGCCGACCCGCTCGTCCATACCCGCACGACGCTGGCGCTCGGCCGCAACGCCCTGAAGGCCGGAGACTGGTGCAGGGCCAACCTGGCGTCACTCGCGATACCGACACTGGTCGCCCACGGGGGAGCGGACACGATCGTCCCGACCGAGGTCTCCGCACCGCTCGGCCTCGTTGCGGGGGTGGAGCGAATCGTGCTTCCTGAGTTCCGGCACGAGATCCTCAACGAAGAGCGCGGGGTTCCTGCAACCACTCGCATCGCAGAGTGGATCGAGGCGCGCCTCTACCGGTAGCCCACTTCGACCCGTTCCAGCAAGGACGCCCGCTCGGTATCGGTGCAGAACGCGGACCCCGCCGCAGTGCGGGTGATCGCGTGGAGATCATCGCGATTGATCCCGCAGAACTCTGACACGAGAGCGAATTCGCGACTCATCGTCGTCGCGCTCATGAGGCGATTGTCGGTGTTGAGCGTGACCGCAAAGCCGGCCCGATAGAGCAACCCGAACGGATGCTCGGCGGGAGAAGCGTATATCCCCGTGTCAAGGTTCGACGTCGGACATAGCTCCAGGGGAATGCGGCGCTCGTGGATCTCGCCAGCAACTGCGCCCATCGAGACGATCCGGCCGTCGCGCACCGTGGTGTCCTCGATGATGCGCACTCCGTGACCGATGCGTTCTGCACCGCATGCCAACGCATCCGCAATGCTCTCGACCCCGTCACCCTCTCCGGCATGGATGGTCACCCGCAGCCCCGCCTCGCGGGCCATAGCAAGGGCATTGCGGTGATCGTGTGCGGGATGGCCCGCCTCCGGGCCGGCGAGGTCGATGCCGACGACGCCGCGGCCTGCGAACTCGGCAGCGGCGGCCGCGACGGCCTCTGAGTCGTCCCGTTGCCGGAGAGCGTCGATGATCACCCTGCCCGGCACCCCCGTGACCGCCTCAGCCTCGCTGAGACCCTGGAGCACACCCGTGATGGCGTCTAAGCGGGTCATGCCGCGCGCGGTATGCAAGGACGGCGCAAACCGGATCTCGGCATACACGACACCGTCGGCGGCAAGGTCGACGATTGCCTCGAACGCCACCCGGCGCATCGCCTCCGGATCCTGCATGACCCCGAAGGTATGGGTAAATGCGTCCAGGTAGGCCTCAAGGGACGTCGCTCCCGCCTGGTGGAACCACCGCTCGAGTGCCGCGGAGGAGTCGGCGGGAAGGCCGGGGTAGTCGAACGACGACGCCAACTCCACCACAGTGGCGGGTCGGAGGCCACCATCGAGATGGTCGTGAAGCACCACCTTGGAGAGGGCGTTCAGGTCGTGCCGGGACATCTGCAATCGAGGCTAGCCGTCGTCGACCTTCCCCCGATCAGGCTCGCGCCACCAACGGCGTTCTACGACGGACTCTTCAAACAGGGAGCCCTGGACGATCTCGCCGGGTACGAATCCGAGGCGCTCCAGGAAACTCTCCGCGTCGAAGTTGCCGAGCAGGACATCGGCGCTCAAGGGAACTGCTCGATGGCGTCGCAGCACCTCCTTGATGAGGGCGCGACCGAAGCCCCGCCTCCGCCGCGAAGGCTCGATGGCAATCGCCGAGACCGGGATGACCTGTGTGCCCGGGACGGCATCCAGGAAGCCGACGACACCGGAGTCATCCTCAACGACAATCACCCCTCCGCGAAGTAGCCGACGCGCCACTGAAGACGGTGCGTAGTCCAGCGCCAGCAATCGTCCAATCGTGTCCGGCTTGAGAAGCCCGGTGTAGCTCTCCCAGAACCCGGCCTCGGCGACCCTGGCGATCGACAGCAAGTCGTCATGTCGACTGGGGCGCACCTGCATGTGGCGAACCTACCCTGCCAGGGCACGGCCGGTGTCTCGATCCGTAGACTCCCCGTCCGTGGATCCACCGACCATCGCCGCGCTCTCCGCCGCCGGTGTGTTGCTTCTCGCTCTGGTGACGTTGGGGTTCCTGTCCCGGCGACGCGGGGCGAGTCTCCGCCGATCGACAGCCGACGCCGATGAGGCTGCAGCCGACCAGACCGCTATCGCCGCTGCGGCAAGCCAACAGGCTGCTGTTGCCGCCGCAGGAGAGCGCGAGGCGGTCTGGGTAGCGCGATCTTCTGCTGCGGCGGCGAGCGCGGCCAGTGATCGCGTTCGAGTGCTCGAAGCCCAGCTGCTCACCACAGAGAATGCTGCTACGGAGACTGAACATCAGATCGACGAACTCAGAGACGAACTGCGACGCTCGCATACCGACCTCACCCGGTCGCGAAGTGAAGGGGAGGCGGCGACGGAGCGCGTCGCCGAGCTCGCATTCGATCTTCAGACCGCTGGCCGCGATCTCTCCCTGCTGCGCAGCGAACTCGCCGAAGCTCGCCGTCGCCTGGTGGCCGTCCTCGAGCCGGATCCTGGAGACGACGATCTCCTCAGACGATTGCACGCCGCCATCGCCAGCGGTGACCTTCTCCGGGACCGCATTGCGGCACTGGAGACGAGCCTGGCGGCGACTGCGCCGACGGGGCGTCCACTCCTGCCGCCCGACCCGTGGGAGCATCGCCGAGAGCTCGAGGATCGCGATGCCTCGATCAAGGGACTCACCGCCGAACTCGAGCGAGCCCACCGTGGTGGAGAGAACGCCCGCGCCGAAGTCGAGCGGCTCGCCGCAGACATCGGACGCATCCGGGAGGAGGCCGATCGCCGGGTCGCCAGCGCTCTCTCCGACCTCACCACGAACGTTCCGGTCGAGAGGTCCTCCATGCTGACGGTGAGAGAGGCCGAGATCAGGGAGCTCGAACAACAACTGGCGACGCTCACCGCCGCACGCAACTCGGAGCTGCGGCGTCTCAACGAACGCATCGCATCACTCGAGCGTTTCTATATCGACGCCGAACACCGCGACGGAAGGATCACCGAACTCGAAACCGAGCTGAAACAAGCTACGGAACTCCTCGAGGCAGTACGGGTGGATGCCACCAACCTGGAAGCGCGGCTCACTAGCGCCGACCGTGAACTCGTCTCAGCACGCCAGGCGGTGACCGCGGTTGCCGAGGTCACCGCCCAACTGCAGGTCTCTCAGAGCCGCGTAGCCGAGCTGGAGGCGTTGACGGGCAGCATCCACGCCTCTTCGGGTGAGGTGGAGCAGCTGCGCACCATGCTCGCCGCCGAACGCGAACGCAATGTTCGCCTCGTGCGACGATCGTCGATCGAGGGACGCGGCGAGATCGAACGCACGGTGGCGGCCGCTACCCGGCCGCTCCACGAGGCAATCGCACGCCTGGAGGAAGAGCTCGCCTCCAAGGTTGCTCCGCCGCCTGCCGTCATCACGGACGATGTCAGGCAGATCAGCGGGATCGGACCCAAGATCGCAGCCATCCTCGCCGCCAACGGTGTGACCTCGATCCGGCGGATCGCCGCCTTCACGGACTCCGATATCGCCCGCATCGGACCCCAGCTCCCCGTGTACCCGCAGCGGATTCATCGCGATCGGTGGATCGAGCAAGCCAAGGAACTCCTCGCTGGCCGCTGACACGGTGAGCGATCGGCACGCGATCGTGGCGTGGCATGATGTCGGAGTGCCGCTCACGGGGTCACTCCTCGTTGCCTCTCCCAAGCTCACCGATCCCAACTTTGCGATGACGGTGGTGATGATGATCCACCACGACGATGACGGTGCCGTCGGCGTGATCCTGAACCGTCCCACCTCGCTCAGCGTGGATCGGCTCCCTGCAGGGTGGACGACCGACGACCCGGTGTACTCCGGAGGGCCGGTCGATCCGGAGATGGCCATCGGCATCGTCGAGTCGCCCGACGATCATGAGGCGTGGGAGCGCGTCGTTGACCGGCTCTGGTTGGCAGATCTCGACGGCCCGCCCGCACCGGTGTCGCGCATCCGTATCTTCTCGGGCTACGCCGGCTGGGGCGCGGGACAGGTCGAGAGCGAGTTGGAGCGAGGTGACTGGATTGTGTCGACGGCAAGCAGCGATGACGTGTTCACAACGAGCCCGGACGACCTATGGCGCTCGGTCATGCGGCGACAGCCGGGGGCAGCCCGTCTCCTTGCCACCTATCCGGTCGATCCTTCACTTAACTGACCGGTCACCCGAAGCGCACGCTCCGCGAACTGATAGAGCCCATCTCGAAGCCGGCAACCGGGAATTCGGGCGCATCACCGTCGGCGGCACCTGCTGCGGCGAGGAGTGGCACGAAGTGCTCTTGCGTGGGGTGAGCAGTGGTGGCCAGCGGATGCTCCCGGTACTCCGAAAGGCTCGGAGCGCGATCCTCTACGAGGGCCGCCGCCACCCAGCCGTCGAAGTCCTCCGCCCAGCTGACCACGCCACCGGAGCCCGACCAGTCGACGCGCCGCAGATTGTGCACGATATTTCCGCTCCCGAGTATCAGGACACCGTCGTCGCGCAGCGGAGCCAGCTGCGACCCGAGAGCCAGCATCGCAAGGGGATTCTCCGTCCAGGGTATGGAGAGCTGCACCACCGGCACATCGTGTTCGGGATACATGTGGAGGAGGGGAACCCACGCCCCGTGGTCGAGTCCCCGGTCCTCAGCCCGTCCCACCGCGAGATCCCGTCCGAGAAGCCGTTCCACCGCGGCCGCCAGGTGCGGGGCCGGGGGAGCGGGGTACTCGAGTCGGTACATCTCCTCGGGGAAACCCCCGAAGTCGTAGATCAGTCCTGCCCCCGTGGTAGAACTCAGCGTTGGCGGGGCAGCCTCGAAGTGCGCCGACACCACCAGGACCGATTCGGGGCGGGGCATGGCCGAGCCCCAGGCCCGCCAGGAGTCGGCCAGCGGGCTGCCGAGCCCGTGCATCGGACTCCCGTGGCCCACGAACCCGACCGGCATCCGTGCAGTCGTCATCGGGTGCTCCTGAAGAAGACGGCCAGTTGACCGAGCGCCGCAATCACCCCACACCCGGCGATCACAGCACCCGTGAACCCGTCGAGTCGCTGTGACCAGCCGATGACGTGATCGATCGACCACTCCCCGGGTCCGAGCACGGCGATCGCAGCCGCAGTGATGGCGACGACGAACACGTATTCCCATCCCTCGTCTGGCCGGGCGGTGATGAAGAACCCGGCGTGGCGATGCACCGTCCAGTACGCCACGACCATCATCGCCAGCGCTGCGGCGGCGGCGACCGAGGTGACGAACCCGGCGGCGAGCGCCAGTCCGATACCCATCTCGGCGAAGGTCATGAGGAACCACTGGATCCGCGGACTGCGAAAGCCGATCGATCCGGTCCAGGCGATCGTCTTAATGCGGTTGCGGTAGTGCTTGACCCCATGGGCGACGAACACCACAGCGAGTGCCAGCCTCAGGGCAAACAGGGCAGCATGAAGGGTCATCGTGCATTCCAACCCGGGTCCGTCTCCGGGTGTTCCCGGGAACACCGGACGCCAGTGGGAGGTTGATGGCGGCGTGACCGACACGCATCTCAGGCTCCTCCCGCCGGGATGGGAGCCGACGCGCTCGGCGCTGCAACGGTTGTCCCGCGTGATCAGTGCGGTTCCCCGCGTTCACGCGCCTGCCGATCCGCATTGGTGGCATATCGCCCTCGAGGTCCGCCCGGGTGGCCTCACCACCGCACCGGTGCCTCTCCCCGGAGGCGACGATCTGCGACTGGTCCTCGACGTGGTCGGGTCAGAAGTCCGGCTCGAGACAGGCCATGGCGTCACCAAGCGGATCCCCATCTCGCCGGGTGACGGCGCCGCGTCCATCGCGACGCAGGTGTTTGACGGCGCCGCCGAACTGGGCCTTTCCGGCCCCTACGACGACGCTCACTCCGTCGACAAGGCGCCCGCCACCATCGACCCCGACCATGCCACGGCGTTCTGGGACCTCCTCGGCGAGGTCGACGCTCTCCTCCGACGTCGGCGTGACGCGCTGCCGGGCACTCCCGGACCCGTGCGACTCTGGCCCCACGGATTCGATGTCTCGTTCGAGTGGTTCGGCTCCAAGCGCGACGCCGCAGGCGATCCGGCTCAACTCAATTTCGGGTGGTACCCGGCTGGCGATGCCTACTTCTATTCGAACCCGTGGCCCTTCGACGACCGCCTCATCGGTTCTCCGCTGCCGTCAGGAGCGGAGTGGCACACG
>JBBTKD010000160.1:0-3840 GCA_038059105.1 Actinomycetota bacterium
TTTCGGTCATCGTCTCCAAGTTCGATGTCGGTTCCGAGCGAGCGATTTGCCGGGGATATGCACGGGGGGCGGAGCGGACACTACCCGTCCGCTCCGCCCCCGTGTTCCCGCGCTAGAGGGAGAGAAAGTGGCGGGAAGTCTCAGTCGACCTTGCCGACGGTGCGGCTCTCCCAGTTGGCAATCCACGTCGCCATCTCATCTTCGGGAAGGCTCACATAGCCCGCATTGGTGACTTCGACGAGACCGGCCTCGCTCAGGTAGAAGTCAACGAAGGCGGCAACTGCCGGCTTCTCCGCGGCGGCCGCCTTGTTCACATAGATGTACAGCGGACGAGAGATCGGGTACTCGAAGGTGGCAATTGTCTCCGGCGTCGGGGCGACACAACCGTCGCCCTTGTCGATTTCGAGTGCCTTCACGACGTCCTGGTTCTCGACGAAGAAGGCATAGCCCACCCAGCCGAGCGAGGTGTCGTTGCTGCTGATGCCCTCGATGATCACGTTGTCGTTGCCCGATGCGACGTAGTCGACCCGCGGGTTGTCGTCCGTACCGCGCTCCTTGGTAACCTTTTGCAGCACGAGCTCGATGAACGAGTCGAAGGTGCCGGACTCCTCACCCGGCGCTGTGATGACCAGGGGCACATCCGGATAAGGAGCGTGCGAGCCTCCAAGACCGGCTGCCATCAGTTCCGCCGCAAGGGCATTGGCGTCCGCCCAGCTGTCGAAGCCGACCGACTCCGAACCCAAGAGTGCGTAGAGGTCACCGAAGTCCAAGCAGGTAACGGCATCGTTGTTGACCGAGGTCAGCACGGAGAGTCCGTCGATGCCCACCTTGATCTCGATCGGCTCGACGCCGTTGGCCAGGCAGGTCTCCAGCTCGGCATCCTTGATGGCCCGCGAGGCATCGGCGACATCGGTGTCCCCGTCGCAGAAGAGCACCATGCCGTCCGAGGTACCCGGTCCGTCGACGCTGATCGCCACTTCTGGGTTCAACGCCGAGAAGGCCTCGGCCACCCGGGCGGAGATCGGCTCGACGGTCGAGGATCCGCTCACGGCAATCGTGCCCGTCAGCGGTGCCGCCGTGGTTGTGGTCGCACCGGGGATCGTCGTGGTTGCCGCGGTCGTCGTGCCCGCAGCCGTGGTCGTGGTGGTGGCCGCGTCGTCGTCGCCGCACGCCACGGCGACGAGTGCGATCACCAGCAAGAGGCCGCTCAGGCGCCACATCTTGCGAGTCATGTGTCTGTTTCCTTCTGTTGGTTGGGTCGGCCGGGATGACCCCTACACCGACGGCAAGAACCGTACGAAGCACGAATGACCCCAGCGCAGCCCCAATGTGAACGTGAGGTGAACTCTCCCGGAGAGCGCGGCAGATAGGTCGCGGGTTCGATCAGGTATCGGCCCGATATTGGGCCGATACCTGATTCCAGGGTGAGCCTATCTGCGCGCGCTCTAACGGGCGCAGCAGTGGGAGTGACCTATGCTCGACGCGTGGACACCACCACCGCCGTTGCCGTCGGCGTCGCCTCCGCCGCCGCTCTTGCTGCCGTCTTCTTCGGAATGCGTAACCGGGTGCATGCCCGGGCAATCGACAGCGCCGTCATCCGAATCGGCGGCACGGGTGCCACGCACCGGCGACATCGGGCGGTGGCACTCGATGCGGCACTCGAACGCCTTGAGCGTTCCACCGTTCAGGCACAGCGCGAGCGCTCGCGTCTCGCCGGAGCGGTCCAGGCGGCGCCGCTCGGAGTGCTCCTCACCGACGACAACGGAGTGGTGATCACCAGCAACGGCGCCGCTGAACGCTTCCTGGGAACCCGACTCGGTGAAGCGGTGGCCCAGGTTCGGATCAGAGACTCGATCGAGCAGGCGGTGCTGAGTCGCAACGCGGTCTCGGCCGAGATCGAGCTGTACACCCCGGTTCGGTCAGTGTTGGAGGTCACGGCGATCCCTCTCGACTTCGGCGTCGAAAGTGTGGGAGCGGTGGCATTCGTCGAGGACGTCACCGAGGGGCGACGCGTCACCGCGATGCGCCGCGATTTCATCGCCAACGTGAGCCACGAGTTGAAGACGCCGTTGGCGGCACTGGCAGCGCTCGCCGAAGCACTCGCTGGCTCTGTGACGGGCGATCCCGCCGCTGCCGGTCTTGCCGAGAGGCTCCGTCACGAGGCCGACCGTCTGGCAAAGCTGGTGGGTGACATTCTTGACCTCTCGCAGGCTGAGGCGCTCACCACCCACGACGAGCCGGTAGCGATTGCGTCGGTCGTCGATGCCGTTGCCCGCGAGATGCGGCCGATCGCCAACACTGCGGGCGTCGCTCTTGAGATCCGCAGCGTGCCCGCCACGGCGCGGGTGACGGGCGACCCGCGCCAACTGCGTTCCCTGCTGTCCAACCTCGTCGAGAACGCCATCAAGTACAGCTATCCGGATTCCGGAGCCGCTCCGCCGAAGGTGACGGTGACCACTGCGATCCGGGACGACCGGGTTGAAATCGAGGTCATCGACCAGGGGATCGGCATCGCAGAAGGACACCAGGACCGCATCTTCGAACGCTTCTACCGGGTGGATCGTGCCCGGAGCCGGGAGACTGGAGGAACGGGACTGGGCCTGTCGATTGCGCGCCACATCGCCCGCAATCACCGCGGTGATGTCACCGTAACCAGCACCGAGGGTGAGGGGTCCACGTTCACCGTGATCCTCCCGTTGTGGAGCAACCGTTGACCAGGGTCCTCGTCATCGAAGATGAGGCATCGTTCGTCGAGGCGATTCGCGTCTCCTTCGAACGGGAGGGGTTCATCGTCGACGCCGCCGACGACGGACGGGTCGGTCTGGACCGCTTTCGGGAGACCCGGCCCGATGTCGTGCTCCTCGATCTCATGCTCCCGGGAATGGGCGGGCTCGATGTGTTGCGTGCGATACGCAAGGAATCGGATGTGCCAGTCATCGTCGTGAGCGCCAAGGACACCGAAGCCGAGGTGGTGACAGCACTCGAACTCGGAGCCGACGACTACGTCACCAAGCCCTATTCGCTGCGAGAACTGCTCGCCCGGGTCAGGGCTGCGACCCGGCGACGGGGTACACCCGGTGAATCTGTCACCGTCGGAGCCGCCACCCTCGATCGCGACGCCCACCAACTACGCATCGGGAACTCCGCACTCGACCTCCCCCGCAAGGAATTCGAAGTGATGTCACTGCTCATGGAGCACCCTGGCCGTGTTGTGCCCCGCGAAGAGTTCCTCGACAAAGTGTGGGGTTACACGTGGTTCGGTGACACCCGCACCCTCGATCAGCACATCCGCAGACTGCGGCGGCGATTGGAAGAACATCCCCAGGCACCCGTGATCGAAACGGTGCGAGGGGTGGGGTACCGGGTGACGGCGTAAAACGCCGGATGGCAGATGGCAGATTCTGCTGTCTGCTATCTGCCATCAAGATCGCCTGTCTTCAGGCGATCTTTCTCAGCTCCTCCACGTACGCATCAAACTCGCGCGCCACCTTGCGCGTCTCAGTGGCGACGATGGCACGCACGATCCCGTCGGCATCGAGCACGTACGTGGAGCGGTTGGCGGCACCAACCCTTGGATCGAAGGTTCCATAGGCCTCGGTGACGGCCCCGTGCGGCCAGAAGTCGGCGAGGACCGGGAATCGAAAGTCGTTCTTCTTTGACCACTCGGCATTGGAGAACAGGGGGTTGGTTGTGATCGCCACCACGTTGGCGTCGAGATCGTTCAACTCGGCGAGACGGTCACGGATCGTGCACAACTCACCTTCACACGTGCTGGTAAATGGAAAGGGAATGAACACGATCAACGTCTTGCGTCCGCGCAACGACTCCAGCGTGACGACA
>JBBTKD010000160.1:3940-18958 GCA_038059105.1 Actinomycetota bacterium
AACAGCCGACGCCACAAGCGGACCAACAGACCGCGCTCGCCAGGATGGGGCAATGCATCCAATGCCTCGGCCAGGTGATCGGGTGGGAGATCCCCCACCAGTACGTACGACCGGTCGGGCGAACTCCAGTAGATCCACACGACCGAAGCGGTCACCACCCGCCGATAGGGACGCTCCCCGGCGAGGAATATCGTCGCTCCTTGGAACACTTCGGGAGTGGAACCCCGGACGGTCTCGAACACCGAGAAGGAGAACAGACCGTCGGAGTAGTAGCCCTGTACCCCCCCGCCCGCGACCGCGTAGGTATCGACGCGGTTGTAACCGGCGATCGATGCTGGAAGCGAAGGGCCTGCCTGCGCCGAGGTCACATCGCGAGTTCGAGCCGGCACCGGTGTAGCGGGCATATCGTCCGGTGTGTCATCGAAGTCGATCAGGGCCGCCATCCGATAGACCTGTCCGTCACCGTCCAGCACTTCGGTCATGAGCGGCACCGTGGTCAGGTCGTCGACGGTCAGGCGAACCCGCGGCGCATCGTTCTCGAACACGACGTAAACGGTTGCCGGTCTCCCAAGGTGGACGGTCGATGTTGAGCCACCGAGCCGATAGCGATCACTGAGTGACCACCCGGACCGGTCGGAGAAATCGACCGAGTACCACTCGCCGCCCGTCCGCATCACGGTAATCACCGGAGTGATCATCAGATCCCCAGATGGTCCGCTGGTCATCGACATCCCGTCATGGCGGGTAACTGCGTACGTCTCCGCGGCCGAGTCCGATCCCCAGGTGCACATCACGATCCCGGTGCCGTGAAACTCAGCGCCGGTGCCATCGTCGAGGTATTGCTCCAGTTCGTCGTCGGCGAGGCCGGGAACGGGTACGAGCAGGATGGCAATGGCGATCGTCGCGGGGACCCAAATCCTCACGGTGCGTCCCCCCTGAACGTCGCAACCCCCGGATCACCAACCACTCGGGCGATGTGCTGCTCGTTGAGCGTCTCCATCTCGAATGATTCGCTCGGTTCGCCCGGCCCCATCACGAGACCGAAGCTGAGCGCCGCAGCAACCACACCGGCGGTGATCCACGCCGGTGCCGGAATCCACTTCCGTCGGCGAGATGCGCGGGTCATCAGTTTCGATGGCAGCTCGATCGCGGGAAGGGATCGCATGGCGACCCTGGCCGACTCCACCACCGCCAGCTCGAAACGGCAGACCTCACAGACCTCGAGGTGACGGTCGGCATCGGCACGCTCGGCACCGCTCAGCTCCCCGTCGAGATAGGCAGAGAGGAGATCGTCGAGATGATTCATCGCAGTCTCTCCTTCAGCACCTTGCGTCCCCGGTGGATTCGGCTGCGCACCGTGCCGACCGGAACGCCAACGGCTTCAGCAATTTCGTCATACGAGAGCCCAACCACGTCGCAGAGGACAACGGCCTCTCGGAAGTCGTATGGAAGCTCGAGGAGGGCGCGCTGCACCTCCTCACTGAGCCTGACCGCAGCGAGGACTTCGTCGGGCCCCGGCGACGGGACGCCCACGCCGCGATCGTCCTCCGGGAGTGGTGTGGTCGGACGACGCTTGCGGCGTCGCACCTCATCGAGGAAGGCGTTTCGGGTGATCCGCCACAGCCACCCATCGAATGACTGCGGTGTGTACGACTCGAGGCCGCGCTTGACCCGGAGCAGCACCTCCTGCACGAGATCATGTGCATCGTCGGTGTTGCCGGTGAGCCGGTAGGCGAAGTTGTAGATCTTGCGACCATGGTTCCGGGCCACCTCTTCCCAGGTCGGGGTGGGGTCCTCAGCCATCCACCACTCCGCGTAACGCCGACGACACCGTCAGAGTTCCTCGCCCAGGGTTCCCGGAGCGCACGCTCAGGCGAGGGCGAGGGCGTCGACAAACGCCTGGAGGCGCTCGCGCGTGACGAACCGCACCCGAGGATCACGACGCTCCCGCTCATAGATCTCGAACGGCGCCCACTTTTCGGACAGAAGAATCCCCCGTCCAGTCCCGGAGGCACCGAAATCGACGACGAACTTGCGGATGACCGTCTCGTCCAATTCGGGGTAATCCCCCGGCCGATGCGACACCACCCGGATAAAGGTTGTCTGGCCCGCTCGGCGGGCGGTATATGTGACCGGGTCGGTCTCGGTGAGTTGATAACCCGCTGCCCGCATCAGGGCGATGACGACGCTCGGGGCGTCCGCGGTTGCGGGATCGATTCCCTGCGAACGAACCCGGGCCTGCGCCTCAGCGGGGAGCTTCGTCACCAAGCGGTCAAGACTCTCGCCGCGCGATCCCGCGGAGAGACCGGGAGCGTTCTGCGGGAGGTCGGAGAGCCGCTCGAATGGATCGAAGTCGGGGTGTGCCGCGTGTGGGATCGACTCGGGTCGGAGTGGCGGCGGCAGCTCGCCGGGGGTCTCCAACCCGATGCTGGCAACCTCGACCCACTCGGTACCGCGGCGACCGAGGGCCACGACTCGCCGAACATCCCCGAGAGGGAGGGTGTGGCGCTTCTCCCGAACCACCTCGACCGCCTCGCGCCCGAGCAGTTCGGAGAGAACATCGTCGACGGCCGCCGGGAGAGGAACCTCGAAGTGCACCCGAGCCGCCCCGTCCTTCACATGGAACTCGGCAACCTGCGGCCTCGGCAAACCAGACTCGACGGCGACGGTCCCCTTTGCGGCAGGGGCTTTGGCAGCTCCGCCACCGCGCCGGCGCATGAGCACGATGACGACCACAACGAGAACAACGGTGGCCGCGGCGAGAAGGTAAGGCAAGAACGGCTCCCTGTTCGGAGGAGGGGGAGTGTACGGCGGCGATCAGGCCTCGCTTCGCTCGGCCGCAATTGGCAATTAGCAAGAAAACCGGCGACCGGCGACCGGCGACCGGCGACCGGCGACCGGCAACCGATCCTGCGCCGCCTATGAGACCTTGCGCACCGCAGCTATTTGCCGCTCGCGGCGCACTCTGCCATTGGCTCTTCGGCTGACGCCTCATCGCGGTGTCGGCCGGGTCCCTACCCGGCCGACCGTGCGCCTCCTAAGAGACCCTTCGCACCGCAGCTATCTGACGCTCGCGGCGCACTCTGCGGCGTTCGCGTTCGGACATGCCGCCCCAGATGCCGAACTTTTCGCCCGTGGTGATAGCGAATTCGAGGCATTCCTCGCGGACGTTGCATTCTCGGCAGATCGACTTGGCGGTTCGCGTTGAGGCTCCCCGCTCGGGAAAGAAGAGGTCGGCGTTAGCGCCCCGGCAATTGGCGCCGTCCTGCCAGGACAGGTCTCCCACTTCCAACATCTCTCTGAGATCGTCGATCAATGGCCCTCCTGAATTACACCGATGTCATTATTGCGCGCGGAGCGCGCGCAGGCAAGCCCAAACACCCTGCGGGCGCCTCGGCGCGGCCCTGCCGCGGGGGATAACTCTCGCGCGGAGCGCGCGATTGCACTGGGCGCGGACATGCTCGAAGCGATTCGAGGTGACCGACAAGCGCAGTCAACAGTCGACAGTCAACAGCCAGAGAAGAGGGGGTGGCCTGGTCCGGTTCTGGCTATGGACTATTGACTGTTGACTGCGAAATTCAGTCCCGCGCCGCCATGGCGCGGTTCCTCCGCTTACTCGCGATGTAATCCTTGTTGAGGAGGGCGATGAAGTCGATCGAGATCGACTTCGGACAGGCTGCTTCACACTCGCCGTGGTTGGTGCACGAGCCGAAGAACCGTTCCATGGTGTCGACCATGGCCTCGGTCCGCGAATAGCGCTCGGCCTGGCCCTGCGGGAGGAGGTTGAGGTGGGCGACCTTGGCTGCGGTGAAGAGCTGTGCGGCGTTGTTGGGGCAGGCGGCAACGCAGGCCCCGCATCCAATGCACGCCGCGGCATCCATCGCCAGTTCCGCCGCAGGCTTGGGAACGGGAGTCAGGTTCGCTTCCGGGGCGCTGCCGACGTCGATACCGATGTATCCCCCGGCCTCGATGATCCGATCCAGTGCCGAGCGATCGACCATCAGGTCCTTGAGGACGGGGAACCCGGCGGCCCGCCAGGGCTCGACCACGATCACTTCGCCGTCGGAGAACTTGCGCATGTGGAGCTGGCAGGTGGCGGTACCTGGCTCTCCGCCGTGGGGCTTGCCGTTGATCATGATCCCGCAACAGCCGCAGATGCCCTCACGGCAGTCATGCTCGAACGTGATCGGCTGGCGATCTTCCATCGTGAGGCGCTCATTGACGACATCGAGCATCTCGAGGAAGGAGGCGTCGGGGCTGATCCCACGAGCCCGATACTCCTCGAAGGCACCGGGCCGACCGGGTCCTGTCTGCCTCCATACCCGCAGCGTCAGGTCCATTACTTGTAGCTCCTCGTCTTCAACTCGACGTTCTCGAACACGAGCTGCTCCTTGACGACCTTGGGCTCGGCACCGGTGTGCGACCATGCGGCGACATACGCGTAGTCATCGTCGTTGCGCAGCGCCTCACCTTCGGGCGTCTGGTGCTCGACGCGGAAGTGCCCACCGCAGGACTCCTCACGATCGAGGGCATCGCGGCACATCAGCGCCGCCAGTCCGAAGAAGTCGGCCACCCGGCCAGCCCGCTCGAGAGCCTGATTGATGTCCTCGCCTCCCCCGGGAACCCTGACATCGCGATAGAACTCCTCTTCGAGGGCCGGGATGTCGGTGAGCGCCTGCCGCAGACCCTTGGCTTCACGCGCCATGCCGCACTGATCCCACACGATCTTTCCCAGCTCCCTGTGGAACCAATCGACGGTGCGCGAACCCTTGGCGGCAAGTAGACGGTTGGTTCGATCTCGGACCTCAGCCTCTGCCTGGGCAAACGCAGGATGGCTCGTCGGCACGGCTGCCTTCCCCAGCATTGGGGAGAGGTACCCGGCGATCGTGTTGGGGATGATGAAGTACCCGTCGGCGAGTCCCTGCATGAGGGCACTGGCGCCGAGCCGATTGGCTCCATGGTCGGAGAAGTTGGCCTCTCCGAGTGCATACAGACCGGGAACGGTGGTCATCAAGTCGTAGTCGACCCAGAGACCGCCCATCGTGTAATGCGGGGCGGGGTAGATCCGCATCGGCATCTCGTACGGGTTCTCCCCCGTGATGCGCTCGTACATCTCGATCAGGTTGCCGTACCGCTCGGCGACGACTTCGCTGCCCAGCCGTTCGACGGCGTCGGCCAGGTCGAGGTACACCCCGTTGCGGAGCGAGCCCACGCCCTTGCCTCCGTCGACCTCGCGTTTCGCCGCCCGCGAGGCCACATCTCGTGGCACCAGGTTGCCGAAAGCCGGGTAGCGCCGCTCCAGGAAGTAGTCCCGTTCGCTCTCGGGGATGTCGCGGGCGGGTCGCGCATCTCCCTCGGCCTTTGGAACCCAGATGCGGCCGTCGTTACGCAACGACTCCGACATAAGCGTGAGCTTCGACTGGAACTCGTCACTGGCCGGAATGCACGTCGGGTGGATCTGGGTGAAGGCGGGGTTTGCAAACAACGCCCCCTTGCGGTGGGCCCGCCAGATCGCAGTCACATTGCACGCCTTAGCGTTGGTCGAGAGGAAGTAGACGTTGCTGTACCCGCCGGTGGCGAGGACGACCGCATGGGCAGAATGGCTCGAGACCTCGCCGGTGACCAGATCTCTCACGACGATCCCGACGGCGCGTCCGTCGACAATCACCACATCCAGCATCTCAGTGCGGGTGTACGACGTGACGGTGCCCGCGGCGATCTGCCGCGCCAGCGCCTGGTATGCCCCGAGCAGTAGTTGCTGGCCGGTCTGGCCCCTGGCGTAGAACGTGCGAGCAACCTGGACGCCGCCGAAGGAGCGATTCGCCAGCGTCCCGCCGTACTCACGCGCAAACGGGACACCCTGAGCCGTCGCCTGGTCGATGATCGCACCGCTCACCTGGGCGAGTCGGTACACGTTCGCTTCCCGCGAGCGGTAGTCGCCTCCCTTGATGGTGTCGTAGAAGAGGCGGGCGGTGCTGTCACCGTCGTTGCGGTAGTTCTTCGACGCATTGATTCCGCCCTGCGCAGAGATGCTGTGCGCCCGGCGGTTGCTGTCGTTGTAGGTGAACACCTTGACCCGGTAGCCGAGTTCTCCGAGCGTCGCTGCCGCCCCGGCCCCGGCAAGACCCGTGCCGACGACGATCACCTCGAACTTGCGTCGGTTCGGCGGCGCCACCAGCGGGAGGTGGAAACGATGGTTGTCCCACTTGTCGGCGAGTGGCCCGGTGGGGACCTTGGCATCGAGTTGCACGCCTAATTTGGTCATTCCAGGTAACCGATCTGCACCGCAATCGGGAAGGAGAGGTTGCCGATCACGACGAAACCGGTGACGGCGTATGCGGCGTACCTGCGCCAGCGGTTGAACCGGGGATGACTCCACCCGAGGCTCTGGAAAAGGCTCCACGTTCCGTGATAGAGATGCACTCCGAGTGCGAGGTTGGCGATCACGTAGAGAATCGCCACCGGCAGGCGCTCGAATGATGCGATGAGGTTGGCGTAGATGTCACCGCGCAGGTACGTGTCGGAGGCCGCCGGTTCGACGCCCCAGGTCAGATCGGCGAGGTGGAAGAAGACGAAGAGCAGCACGATCGTCCCGGTCCAGCGCATGGTCCGGGATGCGTAGTTGGCGACGGCGTAATCGCGATCGTGATACCGCCCGGCCCGCGCCTTCCAGTTGGTGTGCGCGAGCGAGTACGCGGCATGCACATGGATCAGCGCCGCAGCGAGGAGTCCGATCCGGAGCAGCCACAACACCGAAGAGTGGGGAACGAGGTGGCCGCCGAGATCGCGCAACGCCTCACCGTAGAGGTTGATCTCTTCAGGGCTGAGATACACCTTCAGGTTGCCGATCAGGTGAACAATGATGTATCCGATGAGAATGATGCCGCTGACCGCCATCACCCACTTCTTGCCGATGGCGGATCGGTAGAACTCGACCGGCCACGGAGAGCGGGTGGAGACCTCGTTCTTCACGGGAAGCATTCTCGCGCATTCTGGATACCGGACTCCGGATACCGGATTCCGGACGAAAAGGGAACGAGGTATCCGGTATCCGGCATCCGGCATCTGGCATCTACTCTTCCCTCCATGCGCCCTCCCCCCCGCGTCATGCCCGCGATCATTACGCCGTTCACCGATTCGGGTTCGATCGATCGCGACGCGCACAGGGCCAACGTCGCCGAACTCTGGGAGCGGGAGGTGTTCGGAGTGGTCATCGGCGGCTCGAATGGTGAGGGTCCCTACCTTGAGCCCGGAGAGCGCAAGATGCTGGCGTCGGATGCCCGCCATGCGTCTCCTGATGGATTCGTCCTCGTCGGTATCGCCGCCGAGTCGTTGCGGCTCGCCCTTCAGATGGCGCACGAGGCCGCCGAGGCGGGGGCGGACGCGGTGCTGGCAATGACGCCGACGACGCTGGTGCGGCATCGGGTCGATCTCGAAGAAGGGTTCTTCTCCGACCTCGCCGATGCGTCACCCTTACCCGTTTTTCTCTACTCGGTTCCGCGGGTGACCGCATACGAGCTCGCCATGGACAGCGTCGTTCGTCTCGCAAGCCATCCCAACATCGTCGGCATGAAGGACTCCGGCGGTGATGCGGTGCGATGCATGACGATCGCCCAATCCGCCCCCGGAGGTTTCTTCATGTTCATCGGTGCTTCGGGAGCGGTGGCTCAGTCGGTGGCAGGCGGTGCACACGGTGCCGTGACCGCAAGCGCCAACTATGCGCCGCAGCTGGTCGCCGAGGTCATCGGTGTCGCAGGAACTCCCGCGGCCAACGAGCCGCACGAACGTCTGCTCAAGCTCAGCGGTGCGATCGAGCGCCACGGCGTCGCTGCGGTGAAGTACGCCGCGACCCGTACCGGTCTGCGCGGCGGCAAAGTGCGTCGACCGCTCCGTGAGGTGAGCGACTCCGTCGCCGCCGAGGTCGATGCCGCACTCGCCGCAGCCGGGATCCTCTGAGAGTCAACCGAGAAGCCTGCTGAGGGCCATTGCTATCCTCGGGTCCCGATCAAGAAGAAGGAGTCCCCTTGGCCACGTTCCTCTCAACCGACTGGCTGACGGACCTCACCAATGCGCTCAACGGCCACGCCGGATTCAAGAGCGCCATCGCCAACGTCGACCTCACCCTGCAGTTTGCAGTGAGCGATGCGCCAGCGGGAACCGAGGGCCGGTATTACATCGATATCGCCGATGGCAAGGCGCTGGCCGCGCCGGGTGACGCCGAGGAGCCCGACGCCACGATCACCAACATCTACGAAACCGCCGTCGCCCTCAGCAAGGGTGAACTCAACACCCAAATGGCTTTCATGACCGGAAAGATCAAGGTCACCGGAAACATGGCGAAGCTGATGATGAACCAGGCCATGCTCACCCAGTTTGCCGCGGCTGCCGCCGGAATGAAGGTCGACTACTAAGAACGCGCCCAGATAGGGCTCGGGTTCCATCAGGTATCGGCCCGATCTTGGGCCGATACCTGATTTCCAGGGCGAACCTATCTGGGCGCGTTCCAGCGCCTCCAGACCTCGGTCGCAAACGAAGAAGGGGCTCCCAAACGGGCGCCCCTTCTCACGTTTCCCGGCCACGAGGGCCGGATCGACCGCGGTACTTGCTAGTTGACCGCGTCTTTCAGGGCCTTAGCGGCCTTGAATGCTGGGGCCTTGCTGGCCTTGATCTGCACCGCTTCACCCGTGCGCGGATTCCGTCCGACCCGTGCCGGACGGCTCCGGACCTCGAAGTTGCCGAAACCGGCGATCGAGATCTTGTCGCCCTTGGAAAGGGCCATGGTGATGGAATCGACTACCGCGTCTACCGCGGCATTCCCCATCGCCTTATTGCCGCCGAATGCTCCGGCGACTGCTTCGCCAAGCTCACGCTTGTTCATCTGGAGTCCTCCTCTGGGAATGACATCTATGTGACTCTAACGGCCTGGAACCACGAAATGGCGTGTTTTCAAGGTTCGCGGCGGCCACGCCCCTTTACCGTCCATCCAAACCCCCTGTGAATCGGCTGTGTAGAGTGGCCAACCGCATCCACCAGGGAGGATCGTGAAGGCGTTCCTGAAGAATCGACCGTACGCCTTGCTCGTGACTGGCCTCGGGCTCATGGCGACGTCGGTGCTCTGGGAATACGTCCGGGTGAACCCCGACTACCGCTTTGTCATCACCCCATGGTCGATCCGCGGCTACGAATTCCCCCAGGGCAAGGTCATTGCCGTAACCGCGGTGGTCTTGCTCGTGCTGGCATGGCTGCAGGTGTCGGGCCGCCTCAAGGCCTCTGCTCGACATGCTGCGGGGATCGTCATCTTCATGGTGCTGTTCTCCGTTGGCGTCGCCATCGCCACCGACGCTGGCCATGTCAGCCTGGGACTCCTCGGGTTGGGGCTGATCGCCTTTCTGGCTGCCGTGCTCTTGGGCACGCTCGCCGACCGCTTCCTTCCCAAGTCGCTGCCCGACTCGACTCGCAAGCTGATTGCGGTGGGTACCAGGATCGGTGGCTTCTTCATCGTGCTGTTCGGAGTTCTCAATCCGATGTTGGGCGGATCGGAACGCCCGGTGTGGCTGATCTTTCTGATCGGATTCGGTTTGCTCGGCGCGGTCTCCGTAGTTCGTCCGCCTGAAGCGCTCGCCGGCTGGCGCACCATGCTCAATGCGATCTCCGCCCTGTGGATGTTGTCGATCACGATGGCATCGGCTCTGCGCACGACGCTCCTCCAGCTCCAATTCGAAACGCACGGCGTTTCCGCCGAGATGGCCGACATCGAAATCACCTCAGGCGTGCTGATCGCATGGCTCGGTGGCCTCCTGGCCTTTATCGGGGCCACCGGGCTTTGGGCGAAGCATCGCGATGACATCTCGGCTCGAGAGCGGGCTCACCGCCAGCAGGCCGCAGCGCGGGAGTCTGAGGCCCAGCTCGCCGGTTCAGCCGTCTGATCTGGGCCGTTAACCCAGGTCGAGGCCGCTCAGTTCGCCGACCTTCTCCTTGACCGATTCTGCCGCGGTTCGCAGCGCCGCCAGTTCGTCGGGAGTGAGCGGCAGTTCGACGATCTCCTTCACCCCACCGGCTCCGATCCGGGCAGGTACGCCGAGGTAAACACCAGAAACGCCATATTCACCGCTCGTCCATGCGCAGACAGGCATCTGTTCACCGGTATCGCCGAGCACGGCTTTCACCATGAGAGCCGCCGCCGATGAGGGGGCGTAGTACGCCGACCCGGTCTTGAGGAGGGCCACGATCTCGGCTCCACCGTCGCGAGTGCGAGCGACCAGTTCCTCGATGGCGGTTGCGTCCAGAACCTTGATGAGAGGTTTCCCGGCCACTGAACACTGCGACGGGATCGGCACCATGGTCTCGCCGTGACTACCCAGTGTGAGCGCCTTGACCTCGAGGATGTCGGCACCGGTCTTCTCTGCGATGAAATGTATGAACCTCGCCGTATCGAGGTTGCCCGCCTGGCCCATCACCCTGCTCTTGGGGAACCCTGAAAGATCGGCTGCCAGTGTCGCCATCTGATCCAACGGGTTGGTGACCACCACAAGGACCGCGTCCGGCGAGTGGGTCACCACCGCCTCGGTGACACCCTTGATGATCTTCGCATTCACCTCGAGAAGATCCATGCGGCTCATCCCCGGTTTGCGCGGGAGGCCAGCAGTGATCACCACCACGTCGCTCCCGGCGGTGTCGGCGTAGTCGTTGGTTCCCCTGACGACCGTGCGATAGCGCTCGATGGGGCGGGCCTGGTTCATGTCGAGCGCAAGACCCTGCGGAAGTCCGTCGACGATATCGATCATCACGATCTCATCGCACACGTCCGCCTCGGCGAGACGTTGCACGGTGGTCGACCCGTACTTGCCCGCTCCAACGACAGTGACTTTCTTCATCGGGTGTGGGCTCCTCTCGGCGATTCGGTGGGGAGGGTAATGGGGTGGCGAAAGGCGAAAGGAGGAAAGGGAGCGGAACCTGCAGAACAGGCAATGGGCAATGAGCAATGGGCAATGGGCAATGGGCAATAACGCGACTACGGCCTGGTCGCGTTATTGCCCATTGCGGAGGCCGCCATAGGCGGCCGACCATTGCCCATTGCGAAGGCCGCCGTAGGCGGCCGACTTACAGCCTCTCGATCACCGCGTTGGCAAACTCGCTCGTTTTCACTTCCTTGGCACCCTCCATCATTCGGGCGAAGTCGTAGGTGACCACTTTGTCGGCAATGGCGGCTTCGAGGCCCCGCTCGATGGCGTCGGCGGCTTCACCCCAACCGAGGTGGCGCAACATCATCACCCCGGAAAGGATCACCGAACCGGGGTTCACCTTGTCCTGGCTGGCGTACTTCGGAGCGGTGCCGTGGGTGGCCTCGAAGACTGCGTGTCCAGTCACATAGTTGATGTTTCCCCCCGGTGCGATCCCGATGCCGCCGACCTGCGCAGCGAGGGCATCCGAGATGTAGTCGCCGTTGAGGTTCATCGTGGCGATCACGTCGTACTCGTCGGCCCGGGTGAGGATCTGTTGCAGGAATGCGTCGGCGATCGAGTCCTTGATCAGCAAGCGATCACCGGGGTTGCCCTCGCACTCCTCCCAGGACACGGTCTTCGCGCCGAACTCCTGCTTCGCCAGTTGGTAACCCCAGGTGCGAAACGCACCCTCCGTGAACTTCATGATGTTGCCCTTGTGCACAAGGGTCACCGACTTGCGATGGTTCACAAGTGCGTACGTGATGGCGGCGCGCACCAGGCGCTTCGATCCGGTCTCGGAGATCGGCTTGATCCCGATGGCACTGTCGGCCCGAATCTTCCACCCCAGCTGATCGCGGAGGAACTCCAGGAGCCGCTTCGCCTCGGGGGATCCCGCGGCTGTCTCCAGGCCGGCGTACACGTCCTCGGTGTTCTCCCGGAAGATCACCATGTCGACCTTCTCCGGATGCTTCACCGGCGATGGCACACCCGCGTACCAGCGCACCGGCCGGACGCACGCGTAGAGGTCCATGATCTGGCGGATCGCAACATTGATGCTGCGGATCCCTCCTCCGATGGGAGTCGTCAGCGGCCCCTTGATCCCGACGAGGTGCGTGGTGAATGCGTCGAGCGTTGCCTGGGGAAGCCATTCACCGGTCGCGTCGAATGCCTTCTGCCCAGCGAAGACCTCGGTCCACTGGATGCCCCGTTTGCCGGCGTACGCCTTCTCGACGGCGGCATCAAATACACGCTGCGACGCCGCCCAGATGTCCGGCCCGGTGCCGTCACCCTCGATAAAGGGAATGATCGGCTGGTCAGGAACCTGGAGACCGTGCGGTCCCATGGTGATGGTGGTTGCGTTCGCCGGTGGGGTCATGGGGCGATTATGGGCGGCGGGAGTGTCATGGGGCAATTATGCCGCACGCCGACGTGGTGGATGGCAGATGGCAGATCGCAGACAGCAACTCAAGGTCTGGCGGCTGCCATCTGCCATCTGCTATCTGGCCGCCTCGGCCAACCCCACGGCATTCCACAGCAGGCCGGCGATCGTCATGGGGCCGACTCCTCCAGGGACGGGGGTCACACCGGCGGCGATGCCAATCACCTCATCGAACAAGACGTCGCCGACAAGACCAGAGTCCACGCGAGTGGTGCCGACGTCCACGACCACCGCACCCGGCTTGACGTGGTCGGCGCCGATCAACCCCGGGTGTCCCGCGGCAACGACCAGGATGTCTGCCAGACGGGTCACGCCGGCAAGGTTCTGCGTGATCGCGTGAGCCACCGTGACCGTGGCATCGTGACCACGAGCACTGAGCATGATCGACAGCGGACGCCCGACGAGGGATGATCGCCCGACCACAACCACCTGCGCTCCCCGCGTGCTGATGTTGTGATGATCGAGCAGGCGGAGAATCCCCGTCGGTGTCGCCGGCCGCGGTGCCGGGAGGCCAAGCACCATCCTTCCCAGGTTGTGGGGATGCAGCCCATCGGCGTCCTTGCGCGGAAAGATCCGTTCCAGGACCGGCGCAGGGTCGAGGTGATCGGGCAGCGGAAGCTGCACCAGAAACGCATCGACCTCCGGATTGGCATTCAGCTCGTCGACAAACGCCTCGACCTCATGCTGGGCGGCGGTGGCCGGAAGTCGGTGGTCATACGACCGAATCCCGGCCTCGACCGCGTTGCGGTGCTTGATGCGCACATAGGCCTCAGACGCCGGGTCATTGCCGACGAGGAGCGTGGCGAGTCCCACCCGCTTGCCCATCTCAGCGAGCGCACCCACGCGACCAGCCACCTCAGCACGAAGCAGGGCCCCGGCCTCGACGCCAGACAAGACGCGACCTTGGGGTGAGGGGGACATGGGGCGATTGTAAGAGGAGTCTTCAGTCCTCAGTCCTCAGTCCTCAGTCCTCAGTCAGATACTCGACCTCTGCGAAGGGGGATGACGACGTCTGGCTGATGACTGAAGACTGAAGGCTGAAGACTGCTCAGGTCTTCCTGAGCACCTCTCTGATCATCGAGATCACCGTGCCTACTGCGTTCTGGTTGTAGCCCTCGGGGATGACGATGTCGGCGTAGCGCTTCGAGGACTCGACGAACTGGAGGTGCATCGGACGGACGGTCTTCAGGTATTGGTCCCGCACCGAGTCGAAGGTGCGGCCGCGTTCGTTGATGTCACGCTCCCACCGCCGCGCGATCCGAAGATCGGCATCGGTGTCGACATATACCTTCAACCCCATGAGGGCTCGCAGGTCGGGCTCGGCGAGCACCAGGATCCCCTCCACGATCACCACCGGGCGCGGCTCCACCCGCACCGTCTCGGCGACCCGGTTGTCCAAGGTGAAGTCGTACACCGGCCGATCGATGACGTGCCCGGCGAGAAGGGACGTGAGGTGGGCAACGAGCAGCTCGTTCTCCATCGAATCGGGATGGTCGTAGTTGACCTTGTCCCGCTCCTCGGGGTCGATATCGGACTGGTCGCGGTAGTAGGCGTCCTGCTGGATCAGCGCCACCGAATTGGCGCCGATTGCACTCACGATCGATTCCGCGATCGTGGTCTTCCCCGACCCAGACCCGCCAGCGATACCGATGATGAGCGGCCCCGCCGTAGGCCAGGAAGCAGCGCCGGAGGTGGACATCAACGGAGAGTAGGTCCAGAGTGAATTGTCTGCCTTCGGTTGGACTCAGTCATCAGTCGTCAGTCATCAGTCATCAGCCAGAAACGCGACGAGCGCGCCAGAACACGATCTGGCTGAGGACTGAAGACTGAAGGCTGTCGGTTGCTCTAGAGCAACCGACTTACCGCTTCTCCCAGCAACGTCGGATCGTTCACCACGGTCACCCCGGCTGCCTCGAGCGCCTCCTGCTTGGCTAGCGCGGTGCCGCTCGAGCCCGAGATGATCGCCCCGGCGTGGCCCATCTTCTTGCCGACAGGAGCGGTGAACCCGGCGATGTATCCAACCACGGGCTTGGTGACGTGATCGGCGATGAATCGGGCCGCCTCCTCCTCGGCGCTACCCCCGATCTCGCCGATCATCACGATCGCCCGGGTTCCCTTGTCGGCCTGGAAACGCATCAACACGTCGACGAATGAGGTTCCGGGCACCGGATCACCTCCGATGCCGACACAGGTGGACTGACCGATCCCGCGCTGGGTCAATTCGTGGATCGCCTGGTAGGTGAGGGTGCCCGACCGCGAGACGACGCCCACATCACCCTGCAGGGTGATCTCGTGAGGAATGATCCCGACGTTGCACTTGCCGGGTGAGATCACGCCGGGACAGTTCGGTCCGATCAGAGCCGCGCCGCTCGTCTGCTTTACATAGTTGAACACCCGTGCTTCGTCCTGGGCGGGGATGCCTTCGGTTATCGCGACGATGAGTTCGATCCCGGGACACGCCGCGGCTTCGAGGATGCCGTCTGCGGCGAACGCGGGGGGAACAAAGACCATGGAGGTGTTGGCACCGGTGGCCTCCACGGCGGCAGCGACGCTGTCGAAGACCGGCACCCCCTCCACGTCTGTGCCACCTTTGCCTGGTGTGACCCCGGCGACGAGGTTTGTGCCGGAAGCACGGTT
>JBBTKD010000160.1:19058-26370 GCA_038059105.1 Actinomycetota bacterium
TGCCACCTTTGCCTGGTGTGACCCCGGCGACGAGGTTTGTGCCGGAAGCACGGTTACGCAGAGCGTGAAAACGCCCCTGCGATCCGGTGAGACCCTGGACGAGGAGACGGGTTCTTGCGTCGACGTAGATAGCCATCAGACAAGCCTCGCTGCGCTCGGCGGCAATTCGCAATTCGCAATTCGCAATTGGCAAGAGGTGGCCGAGAGCGATCTCGTCTTCTCTTGCTGGAAGCTGGAGGCTGGTGGCTGGCGGCTCATTTCTTCCCTGCCAGCGCCACGGCCTTCTCCGCCGCCTCCCGCATCGTCGCCACCGGGACCACCCGGTCCGAGGTGATCCCGGCGAGGATCTTGCGTCCCTCTACGGCATTGGTGCCATCGAGGCGCACCACGATCGGCCAGGGAAGGTCGAGGGTGCTGATCGCTTCGGTGATCCCCTGCGCTACCAGATCGCACCGGGTGATCCCACCGAATATGTTGATCAAGACCGATCGGACCGAGGGGTCGTGGGTCAGCACGTCGAGAGCGTTACGAATCGTGTCTGCACCCGCGCCGCCGCCGACATCAAGGAAGTTGGCGGCGTGTCCACCCACTAAGGACACGACATCCAATGTCGACATCACCAGCCCGGCGCCGTTGCCGATGACTCCGACCGAACCCTCCAGTTTGATGAAGTTGAGGTCGCGCTGGCGGGCCATGTCTTCGATCGGATCCGGTGTGAACGCCTCGCGGAAGGCGGCGAACTCGGGATGGCGGAAGAAGGCGCTGGTGTCGAGGGTCACCTTGGCATCGAGCGCCACGATCTCCCCTGCGACTGTTCTGATGAGGGGGTTCACTTCGACGAGATCACAATCCAGGGTGACAAACGCCCGATAGAGCGACTGGAGCATCGCCGCAGACTTGCGAGCGGTGTCGCGATCGAGCCCAGCTCGGTACACCAGTTCTGAGGCCTGCCAGTTCGTGAGACCGACGACGGGATCGATGTGGAGACGCACGAGGGCGTCGGGCGTCTCGACGGCGACCGCCTCGATGTCCATCCCACCGCGGGCCGACACCATCGCCAGGTGCTTGCGTGCGGCGCGGTCGAGAGTGAACGACGCGTAATACTCGGCGGCGATCTCGGAGGCCTTCTCCACCCACACGAGCCGCACGATGTGGCCTTTGATGTCCATCCCGAGAATGTCTGCCGCTCGAGCCGCAGCCTCGTCAGCGTTGGCGGCGAGCTTGATGCCTCCGGCCTTGCCCCGCCCTCCGACCTGCACCTGCGCCTTGACGACGACCGTGCCACCGAGCTCGACCGCGGCAGCCCTCGCCTCATCGGGAGTGCGCGCCACCCGTCCGGAGGGAACGAGCACACCGACGGAGGCGAACAGCGACTTGCCCTGGAACTCGAAAAGATCCACGAATCAGCGTTCCGGGATGTTCGCCTCGACCCAGGCGACGACGTCGGCCAACGGGGTACCGGGCGTAAAGATGCCAACAAGACCGGCCGCCTTCAGCACAGGAATGTCGGCTGCGGGGATGATCCCGCCTCCGAACACCACGATGTCGGCGGCGTCTCTTTCCTTGAGCAGCTCGACCACCCGCGGGAAGAGGGTCATGTGGGCGCCGGAAAGAACCGACAGGCCGATGGCAGCGACGTCCTCCTGGAGTGCGGTCTCGACAATCTGTTCCGGCGTCTGATGAAGACCCGAGTACACGATCTCGTTACCGGCATCACGCAGCGCCCTGGCGATCACTTTGGCTCCCCGATCGTGACCATCGAGCCCAGGTTTGGCGATGAGAATGCGACGGGACATGACGAGAGGAGGTTACCTCCTACCGGTTGCCCCTTCCTCGGTTGCCGGTCTTCAGTCTTCAGTCATCAGCCATCAGCCAGACGGATTCAGTCGTACCTTTGGTCTGGTGGGTTCTGGCTGAAGACTGATGACTGAGGACTGAGGACTTTCCTACGCTTTCTCCAGCGGCGCCCAGGCGAGGAGGAGTCGCTTTTCTCCGGCGTCGTCGAATCGCACCACCGCTTCGGCGCGGTCCCCTGCTCCATTCACAGCCACGATGGTGCCCATGCCCCACTGCTGGTGTCGGATGCGGTCGCCCTTTCCCACCTCATCACCGGAAAGCGTCGGTGCTGGAGTACCTGCCGTCTCTCGATCGGATCGACGCGGGCGTTTGTCGGCCTCGGCGACGAGCGTCGCGGGGATCTCATCGAGAAACCGACTCGGAGAGTTGTAGTTGGTCGCTCCGAAGAGGTTGCGCGTGGTGGCATGGCTGAGGATGAGAAAACGCTTCGCCCTGGTGATTCCGACATAGGCGAGACGGCGCTCCTCCTCGAGTTGTGGGGGGTCGCCGAGGCTGCGCATGTGAGGGAACACCCCTTCTTCCATCCCGACGAGAAAGATGACCGGAAACTCGAGACCCTTGGCGTTGTGCAGGGTCATGAGCGTCACCGCACCCGACGACTCCATGGCGTCGACGTCAGAAATCAGGGCCGTGGATTCGAGGAACTTCTCCAGGCGCCGGAGACCGGACATGCCGTCCCAGGTCTCATCGCCAAGATCGGCTGCCGGCCCCCGCTCTTCGAACTCGGCCGCAACGGACAACAGCTCCTTAAGGTTTTCCACCCGGCTGAGCGCCTCGATCGTGCCCTCGCGTTCCAGCTCTGTGACGTATCCCGTATCGTCGAGGATCGACTGCATGACCGCCCTGGGTCCATCGGCAGCAGCGGCGACCAGCAGGTTCATCAAGGCGACAAACTCGGCGAGCGCGTTGGCGGCTCGCGCCGGAAGACGCGTGTTCTCACCGGCGCGTTGCACTGCCTCATAGAAGGTGATGCTCTCGGCCTCGGCCATGCGGTCGACGTGACCAATCGAGGTGTCCCCAATACCGCGCTTGGGTACGTTCACGATTCGCTTCACCGACACCGTGTCTGCGGGATTCACGATTGCCTTGAGGTAGGCCATGACGTCCTTGACCTCGCGCCGGTCGTAGAACTTGGGACCGCCAATCACCTGATACGGCACGCCGTAGCGGACAAAGACTTCTTCGATGACACGGGTCTGGGCGTGGGTGCGATAGAACACCGCCACGTCGGATCGCGACAAGCCGTCATCCTCGAGCGTCCCGATTCTCTCGGCGATGAAGGCCGCCTCATCGTGTTCGTCCTCGGCGCGATAGACGGTGATCGGGGCGCCCTCACCGAGGTCGGTCCAGAGGTGCTTCGGCTTTCGGCCTGGGTTGTTGCCGATCACCGCGTTGGCGGCGTCGAGGATCGTCTGCGTCGACCGGTAGTTGCGGTCGAGCACGATCACCCTGGCATCCGGATAGTCACGCTCGAACTCGAGGATGTTGCGGATGTCGGCGCCGCGAAAGGCGTAGATGCTCTGATCCGAGTCCCCCACCACGCACAGGTTGTGATGCTTCGCCGCGAGCATCTGCACCAACCGGTACTGGGCGTGGTTGGTGTCCTGGTATTCGTCCACCAGGATGTAACGGAAGCGATCCTGATAGTGCTCGAGCACCTGGGGGAAAGCACCGAACAGCTCGACCGTGATCATGAGCAGGTCGTCGAAATCCATCGCCGATGCGACCAGCAACCGCTGCTGGTACATCCGGTAGACCTCGGAGACCTTCTCGTGATAGATCCCGTTGCCCTGACTCTGGAACGACTCAAAGTCGATCAACTCGTTCTTGGCGTTGCTGATGGCGGCGCGAATGCTCTTCGGAGGGAACCGCTTGGGATCGAGGTCGAGGTCACGAACGCACCACTCGACCAAGCGGCGTGAGTCGATTTCGTCGTAGATCGAGAACCCCGACTTGTAGCCGAGCATCGGGGCGTCACGCCGCAGAATGCGAACGCACGCCGAGTGGAAGGTCGACACCCACATCCCCCGGGCGACCCCACCGACGAGGCGGGCCACCCGCTCCTTCATTTCGTCGGCGGCCTTGTTGGTGAAGGTGATTGCGAGGATCGCAAAGGGTGAGACGCCGCGATCGCGTATCAGGTGGGCGACCCGATATGTCAGCACCCGGGTCTTGCCCGAGCCCGCCCCGGCAACCACGAGCACCGGCCCGTCGGTGACGGCAACGGCCTCGCGCTGCGACGGATTCAGCTCATCGAAGAGCGACGACTCGGGCATAGAGGAAGTGTAGAAGGCGACTCCCACGCGAATGGCATGAGTGTGATTAGGTCATCAGTCTTCAGTCGTCAGTCATCAGCCAGAAACCGACTGGACCGGCCGGTGCGAGGGAACCCAACACGCGTCTGACTGAAGACTGAGGACTGAAGACTGGCTTCTCACCAGCCCGTATCTGCTCCGTCGATGTAGTCGTGGGCGGTGCAGGTGGCGGCTGCGGTCTCTTCATGCCGTGCCGGAGGGACATCGAGTGAGACGCGAAGGTAGAAGCAGGATCCGGAACGGGATATCACGGCCATCGCCAACTCCCGACCACCGGCATCGTTCTCGACAGAGACCTCGCTGGGTCCGGTCGAGGAGGTGACACCATCGACCCAGTCGCGTGATCCCTCGAAACTCGGCATGATCGCAACGAGACTGGCGGCCGCCGGATAGAGGTTGCCGCTCTGGAGAGCGATGACGAAGGTGGCCTTCTGTGCGACGGCGAGCGACTGCTGCGCCGCTAAGTCTTGGGCACGGGAGCGGAAGCTGAGGGACGTGGGAATGCCGATGGCAACGAGCACGGCGATGATCATGACGACCACCATCAACTCGACGAGTGTGAACCCATCCTCACGATTGCGAACTCGTGCCACTGCTCTCCCCTGATCGTCGAAAAGCATCGGCACCAAACCCGCCAACCTTAAAGTCGCGGCCTCCCTATCTGCGACCTGTGGCAGTCGCTGGCAAGGGCTAGAACCGTTGGTGGCTGGCGACCGGAGACGGGCGACGGGAGACTGGCGACTGGCGACTGGCGACCCTCCTACGCCGCAGCGATCAACTCGGCAATGGCCGTCGCTAGCGCACCTTGGCGCAGATCGTCCTTATCGAGGTAGGCGTTGGCTCCGGCAGCCAGTGCGCGACGCTGGTCCTCGGCGGTGGCAGCTCCCGACAGCATCACGATCGGAGCGGTGATACCCAGCTGGCGGACCCGAGCGGCGAGGGTCGCACCGTCCATCGTCGGCAGCACGTAGTCCATCACGATTGCGTCGAAGGTCTGATCGGCGAGGACCGACAGTGCCTCGGTGGGACTCGCGGCGAGGTCGACCTCGAAACCTGCTGACCCGAGTGCACCTCCGACCACCTGGCGAGCGCCGCGGGAGTCGTCGATCACGAGGACGCGATGGCGCGGTCCGCTGTCACCCGGGTTGCGGGCGCGGGAGGCAAGGCGGTTGGGATCGACGAGAACCACCACGTCACCACCACCCAGCATGGCGGCACCAGTGAGATGGGGCACACCATCGAGGATCGGACCGAGTTCGCGGGCAGCAACCTGGCGTCGACCCAGTTCACGAGCCACCATGAAGGCAGTGGGGCCGACCGCGGTCGACACGATGACGAGCCGCTGCGGTTCCTCCGTGGCACGAAGGCCAACCGTCTCGGCGAACGACAGAACCGGAATGGGCGAACCGTCCCACGTCATCTCGAGACGGCCTCCCGCGTCGCGCACACCAGCGCTCGCCAGTGGGAGTCGGTCGAGCACGGCGATGGCAGGGATACCCCACGTCTGTCCGGCCGCGGTGACCAGCACCGCATCCTGGAGGGCACGACTCGTGGGGACCGTGATGGTGACCTTGGTGCCTTCTCCGGCGCGGCTCTCGAGCACCACGGTGCCGTGGAGGGCTTCGACCGCTGTGGCGACCGTGGCGAGACCCTGGCCGTCGCCAATCATCTCCGACGGCTGGGCGGTGGAGAAGTTGGGTGAGAACAAGACAGATCGAAGGGTGTCGAGGTCTTCGGCCGCCGCGGCGCTCACCAAACCGCGGCGAAGCGCGGTGTGACGAACTGAACTCCAGTCGACGCCGCGCCCATCGTCCTCGATCACGATCGACAGGCGGTGATCGTGCACCGCGGCATGGAGGAGAAGCGTCGCGGTTCGCGGCTTACCGCTCGCCTGGCGCTCTTCGGGGGTCTCGATTCCGTGCTGCACTGCATTGACTACGAGGTGTCGAAGGGGATCAGACAGACGCTCGAGAACCTGGCGGTCGACGGGGTGGTCGTCTCCCACGATTTCGAAGCGCACCTCTTTCCCGGCGCGGCGGGACACGTAGCGGACGAGCTGAGTGAACGTTGCGGTGATGTCGGAGAGGGGTGCCGCAGCGAGGTCCACCGCTCTGGTCTGCAGGTCGAGAAGCGCCTTGTCTGCGCTCTGGACGAGGCCCACGAGTCCGGTGAGTTCGTCGGCGACGCGCTCGGGCGCGGTCGGATGCTGCACTAGGTGGCCGACCGCCGTCACGAGGGCCTCGGCATCGATCCGAAGGGAACAGATTTCGTTGATCAGCCGGAACAGACCGGCAGCGTTGACGCGTACCGTCTCGCCGAACGCCCACGAATCGATCACACCGAGAAGGCCGTCGAGGTCGCCTTGAGGGCGAGGCGCTCGAATCTCGGGTCCGACCGGGTCCACCACCTTCAAGCCACGGCGCAATGCACGCATCCCCGCGGCAAGGCCCGGGGTGCCGGTGGCCGGGTCGGCGCGCATTGCCGAGACCATCTGCGCCGCGAGGAGACCGAGACCAGAAGCGAGCTCATCGTCGGGCTGAACCTCTCCGGTAGAGATCGAACGCCAGGCGTCTTCGAGCGCCTTGCCCGCGTCCGAGATCGCGGCGAACCCCATCATTCGGGCGGTGCCCTTGAGGGTGTGACCCTCGCGGATCATCGTGCGGTAGGTCTCCTCATCGAGAGGCCCGGAGGCAAGCGCGTCGGCTCCCTCCACCAGGCGACCGGCGCGCTCCTGCACCTCACCCGCAAAGAGCTGCTGGAGATCGTCGTCGGAGGTCAAGATTCACCCCGGGAAACCATGTGAGGTGGGTATCGACTGCACGGGGAGTCCCCTTGAGCGACGGCGGGCGGATGGCAGATGGCAGATGGCAGATAGCAGATAGCAGATGGCAGACGGCAGACGGCAGACGGCAGACGGCAGATGGCAGATGGCAGATGGCAGACGCCGGATACCGGACACCAGATACCGGACACCGGAAACCCGAACCGGAAACCCGAACCGGAAACCCGAACCGGAAACCGGAAACCGGCGACCGGCGACCGGCAACCGGTATCGGGGAACGGGAAACGGGAGACGGGAAACCGTCTTCCCACCTGATATCTGCGGTGGCCTGGGTCGCGGGTCAGCCGCCCGACTGGAC
>JBBTKD010000160.1:26470-29283 GCA_038059105.1 Actinomycetota bacterium
CTTCCCACCTGATATCTGCGGTGGCCTGGGTCGCGGGTCAGCCGCCCGACTGGACCTGGCGCAGGTAGGCGACGACCATCTCGATCTGCTCGGAGGTGAGCACCCCGCCGAAACGGGGCATGTCGTCGCCGCCCTCAGCCACCTGCTGCGCCAACCTTGCATCGGAATCCTCGATCGACTCCGAGCCGGGCCCGAGGGCGGGAGCAACATCTTCCACCCCTGCGAGATCCGTGCCGTGACATCGGCTGCATGCCATGTTGAACAGGTCGCGACCAGAGAGACCCGAATCCGCAAGCGGGGTGCGCCACAACGGGTTGGCCGGCGCATCCTCCTCGAGGGACCGCAGGTAGCTGGCGATGGCGCGAACCTGTGTCGACGTCAGCGGGCCTCCGAAGTCGAGTCCGTACGCCACCATCTCGGTGCCCGGTACCCCGTGAGTGATCAGCGCCGCGATCTGGGCATCGTCGGCGGTCTCGAGGAAGTCGCGGGCGCCCAGCGCCGGGGCGAGGCCACCGGCGCCACCAACCCCGTGACAGGACTCGCAGCTGCCGACGAAGATCTCCGCCCCCTGGTCGGCCAGGAACTGCTCTTGCTGAATGCGGGCCTCGGCGCGACGCGCCGGTTCGTAGAACCGGAACAGCGGGAAGGCCAGTACGAAGAGGGCCATCAGGATGAGTCCGGCCAGCATCCATTTGCGGGTGGAGGCCTCGAGTGCGGACCGTTCGGGGTTCTGGGTCGGTTCGGTCACTTCAGATACAGCTTTCCCCTCGTGGCGGCTCGTCGAGAGTCTCGGTTGTGCCAGAAGGGGCTCCCTGGGTGATGGCTCCGGTGTCGACCGCGACGATGCCGTCTTCGTTCAGCGTCACCGCAAAGCGGTCCATGCCCCGGGGTGCCGGACCGGACCGGTACTCGCCGGCCCGGTTGAAATAGGATCCATGGCAGGCGCACTCGAATTGACCCGAGCCTTCGCACCACGACACCCGGCATCCCAGGTGCGGGCACTTCTGCCAGATGGCAACGACCTCGCCGTCGATGCGAGTGAGGTAGGTACTCGCGGCGCGTACATAGAGAGCGGTGTCGGCGGTGACATCGCCCTCGGAGACCGTCTCGATCACCCCACCGAGACCGGAACCGGGGAGCGGGCGAAGCAGGTCCCACGAGGTCCAGGCGCCGGCGCAGCCGATCATTACAACACCGGCCTTCCAGCCGCGGCTGAGGAACTCTCTCCGATCGACACCGTCGCTCATAGCTCACCGTGCCATTCGTTCCACGGCCAGACCCATCCCCAGTTGGGACCGCGGAAAGCGAATCCGATCAGAGTCAACACGACCCATATCACGAGAAAAGTGGTGAATGTGACGACTGCCACCTTGCGGAGGCGCGGTTGGAGCGCCGGACTTCGATCGACATAGGGAAGGGCGATCAGACCCCCGATGATCGCCGTCGGTATCAGCACCCCTGCAATCAGCGGGTGGAAGTGCGACAGCAACTCCTGGAGGGCGGCGAAGTACCAGGGCGCCTTCTCCGGGTTCGGGGTCTCGAAGGGATTGGCCACTTCGCGCAACGGGGCGTCGAACAGGATCGAGATGACCAGCACGAACAGGAGCACCGCCAGTGCCACTACGGCGTGGCGCACCAGCAGGTGCGGCGACACCATCACGAGATCCTGCTCATTGGGGATCTTGCGCTCGCCGCCAGCCGGTTGGCCCGGCACCACGCCGAGCACCCGCTTGCCCTGCACCACACGGGGCTCGGACTCGCTCATGACTCATCCCCTGCGTTGGCCTGATCGAGCATCGCATCCTTGCGCCAACGCCACAGGTGAACCATCAACAGCCCAACCATGAGCAGCGGCAGAAGCGCCACGTGCAGCACATAGAACCGCAGCAGCGTGGCGGCACCGACCTGGTCGCCTCCGAGCAACACCTTCCGGAACTCGCCCCCGATGAAGGGCACGAAATCCGCCATCGAGGTGCCCACCGTGATCGCCCAGTAGGCAAGCTGATCCCACGGCAGCAGGTAGCCGGTGAAAGACAGCAGCAGGGTGAGCACGAAGAGCATCACGCCGATCACCCAGTTGAACTCCCGCGGTGACTTGTAAGCGCCTCGGTAAAAGACTCGGGCCATGTGCGCCGCCACCACCAGCACCATCAGGTGCGCCGACCAGCGGTGGACGTTGCGGATGAACTGGCCGAAGGCAACCTGTGTCTGGATTGTCTGGATGTCGCCGTAGGCGTTGCTCGGCGATGGGACATAGAAGAACATCAGGTACACCCCGGAGGCGACCAGCGAACCCAGCAAAACTATCGACGCGACACCGAGATACCACGAGTAGCTGAAATGCAGTTCGCGGCGCCGCACCTTCACCGGATAAAGGTGCAGTAGGAAATTCGACCAGTGTCCGGCGGCCTGATCACGTTCCGTCTTGCGGTCGGGACTGCGGAACATCGAGCGTCCGACGATCGTCTCGCGCAGCCTCACGCCCCCACCCCCGAGTACGCCAGCACCGGAATCGGCAGCACCCCCACCCCGTACCATGTCGCCATCGACAGGGCCTTTGAGGGGCACCGTTCGACACACAGCGCACACCGAATGCACGTGGATTCGTCCAGCAGCAATGCCGTCCCCATCGCACCGGGCTCGAAGTCCGCGGCGGGCACCATGGAGATCAGATCGAACGGACACACATCGACGCACAGGCCGCAGAGCACGCAGGCATCGACGTCCAACTGGATGTTGGAGAAGCACCGCAGACACCGCTGCGCCTCGGCGCGGGCCTCAGCCTCCGTGAACCCCAACTCGACCTCGGCGAG
>JBBTKD010000160.1:29383-36740 GCA_038059105.1 Actinomycetota bacterium
AGCACCTTGACCGTGGTCAGACCGGTGACCTTCCCGTCGGCAACCTCGATCCGCTGCGGCCCCCGACGATGCAAGAAACGAATCCCTTCAATCCTCGCCTCGTCGATCTCGAATGCAGAAGCTGGCATCTCCTCCGGACTCTCCAAAGCCACGATGGTGACTTCCTTGGCCCCGATCCGCAACGCGGACCGTGCCACGTCGACGGCCTCCGTCATCTCGTTCTCACCCGGCGGAAGGTCCACACCGGCGGCCGGTCGCTCGCCGTATGCCGCCGCCCGCAATGCCGTACGGGCGGCGTCCAGGGCGACGTTGCCGCCCCCGATCACGACCACCCGCTCGCCGATGTTGGCCTTGAACCCCTGGTTCACGTTGATCAGAAACTCGATGGCCCGCAACACCCCGTCGGCATCGTTGCCCGGGATGTCGAGCCCGCGCCCGAGGGTGGCGCCCAGAGCCAGCATCACCCCGTCGTGCCGGGAGCGCAGCTCGTCGAGCGTGACATCGACTCCGAGTCGAGTGTCGAGCCGCACTTCAACGCCGAGGGCGATGATGGCGTCGATCTCGGCCTGGACGAGCGCGCGGTCGAGGCGATACTCGGGGATGCCGAGCACCATCATCCCGCCGAGCAGCAGGGTCGCCTCATAGATCGTCACCTGGTAGCCGTGGAGACGCAGATCGTGAGCGGCGGCAAGGCCAGCGGGCCCCCCTCCGACGATCCCGAACGACTCCTTCCGCTCCGGCCGATCACTGGCGACCACCCGGCTATAGCTTCCCGATTCCGGTCCGTACTTCTCGGTGACGAACCGTTTCAGCGCGCGGATGGCGATCGGACTGTCGACCTCGCCGCGGCGGCAGGCCACCTCGCACGGCGCGGCGCACACGCGCCCACACACCGATGCAAATGGGTTGGGGAGCCGTGCAGTGAGATAGGCCGTGAGGTCGTCGCCCTCGGCGATGGCGGCTACGTAGGCGCCGGCATTGGTGTGGACCGGACATGCCGCCATGCACGGGATGTTGCGGTCGTAGTAGGAGAGGTCTGGTGGGAAGGGCATCAGACAAGTCCCCGGCGCTGTGCAATGCGCAGCAAGCAGAGTCCGCCGGCGAACCCTCCGCCCCATATGACGAGCACACCGAGATCCCTCACCAACGACGGGGCAGAGGCGATGGAGTCGAGCTTCAGCACGAAATCGGGAATCCACACTGTGCCGACGAAAAAGAAGGCCACGATGAGCAGACCCCGCCCAATGGCGCCGATCCAACTCATCGTGGCCCCCTTCGTCCGACAACCACGGCTCTCAGGCCGCGATCAACGTCACTTCGATCCAACCGAGGTGTGACGACTGGACGTGCTCGGGATCGTCCCAGCCTTCGGGGCTGTTGTCGGCATCCCAGTAGGCGAGAGCCATGAGGCCCGTCTCGCCGACCGCGAACTGAGCGTCCCCGGCGTCACCGGTCTGCAACGGGCGCCGCATTTCAAAGATCCAGGTGCCCTCACCGTCGTCGACCGGGTTGGAGTGTCCAAACACCCCCAGCAGGCTGTTCTCCGCCCCGGCGCCGTTGTCGTCTTCGCGGGTTTCAGGGTCGGTGGACCACTCGTCGTCGAAGTTGCACCCGGAGTCGTTACCGAGGTCCCCATCGCCGGGGCCCGCGCCGGTCGCGCCGCCTTGATCCGCCCCGATGGCGCACTCCAGCTCCCAGTGCCAGATATCGACCATCCCCAGGCTGGTGTACGACTCCTCCTCACCCTCCTCGTCGGTACCCATGTGAGGACCGGCGGCTGCCTCAATCGCAAACATGACGGCGGAGGATGCCGAGAGGTGAGGATCCTCGGCGTTCCAGTTGAAGTCGTCGCCAACCGTGAACAGCACATACAGGAACTCGGTGTCGTAGGCCACCTTGATAGTGGCATCCTTCGGGGCGACGGTCTCACTCTCGATCGGCTCGAGTGCGAGGTCCAGTCCGGTGACCCCTGCCCAATCCGAGGCATCGCCGTCGACGGTGATCGCAGCAGTCGAGGCCTCGATCCTGAGTACGTCGTCCATGGGCGCGGTCGTCGTGACGGCTTCCGTCGTCGTTGGGGCCGCGGTCGTCGAGGCCGCGTCGTCGTCGCCACAGGCGGCCGTCACCAAGGCGAGGGCAGCCACTAGGTAGAGGGGGCGAAGGATCTTCGTCTTCATCATTGGTCTCCTCGGATCGGTGTGCCGGCAGAGCGTCCATCCCCACCCGGTGTGTCGCGCCCGTCGCGATACCCACCCCCGGCGGTCATACTCCACCGCACTTACCGTACAAATCGGTGTGACACTCGACATCGACTGTTGGGGGGGTTATCCCGGTCCGCCCGTCATCCGAGATCGGGACATTCGGCCCTAGACAGACTTGCTCCCGCCCCCGACCGAAAGGGAGTACACGCTTGCGAACTGTAGCGCTTGGAGGGCGTGCAAATAGGCACCCGGGTCATCGCGTTTCGGCGCACGCATGCGCCAGAGGGTGACGTGCAACCTCACCTATCTGCGCGCGCTCAATCGAACACGCCAAGCCGAAGGGCGGCGGCGACCGCCTCGGGTCGGCTGTGAACGCCGAGCCGCCTGAAGACCGCCTGGAGGGCCGTGCGGACCGCAACCTCGGTCCGGCCAATTCGGGCCGCGATCTCACGATTCCCCAAACCTGCGGCCACCAGCCTGAGGATCTCGCGTTCGTCGGAAGACAACACGTAATGCGACGACGCTACCCGGTCATCGACTCTGGCCATGAGCGGTGCGGTCAACTCACCCTGGAGGTAGTGCCCTCCCCCACCGACCGTGCGAATCGCTTTGATGAGTTCGTCGCGGTCGGCGCTCTTCTTGATGTACCCGGCTGCGCCCAAGGCGATCGCCTGCTGCACGAGCGCGGGATCGTCGTACATGGATAGCACCAACACGGGGGGTGCTGCCTCACGCCCCTCGAGCGCGGCGAGGACGTCGAGACCTGACATCGTCGGCATGCGGATGTCGAGCAGGACTACATCCGCATCGACGTCATCGAGCATCGCGAGCAGCGCCGCACCATCTGCTGCCTCGCCGACGACGTCGATGGAAGCCTCGTTGACCAGCATCCATTTGATCCCGTCGCGCACCAGGGTGTGATCGTCGACGATGATCACCCTCATGGTTCCACCCTTCCCGCATCCCGCACCCAGGCGCGAAACAGCGTGCCTCCAGTGTCGCGCTTTGCCACCCGGAGACCTCCCCCGATGGCCTCGAGGCGGCCGCGGGTCGTGGCCAGACCGAGTCCGATCTCCCCATTGAACCCGGTCCCGTTGTCTTCGACGTCAAGGATGACCCGATGGCTGCCGCGGGTCACCGTGATCGCCACCTTGGTGGCCCCGGCGTGCTTGCGGGCGTTGGTGACTGCCTCGCGTGCCGCCCGAAACAAGGCCGTGCGGGAGACGTCGGACAGCGGGTCGTGCTCCCCCAACTTGAGGGTGATCTCGACCGGTGATTCGCTGCGGACATCGTCGACCAGTCGGGTGAGCAGAGCATCGAGGTCCTGGCGATCGATCGCCTCCTGGTGGAGTATCCCGAGCTCGGACCGCAGGGTTCCGTCGATCCACCGGACGAGCTCGGCGACCCTGTCCAACTCAGCCGCTACCGGGCTATCGGGGTCGACCCGCGACCGGCTCCCCTGAATCCCGTAGAGCACCCGATACAGCGGCTGACCGATATCGTCGTGCAGCGCGCCGATGATCCGGGTGCGCTCCTCCTCTTGAGCCCGGGCCAGGTCGGTGAGGAGCCGCTCGGCCTGTTGGCGCCTTCGGTTGAGCGCGTGGGAGTTGGTTGCGACGAGGCTGACGTTGAATACGAGCAGGACGGCCAACCCCGACCCGACGCCAAACCAGACCCACCTGCGGATCGACGTCAGAGCTGCGTGCAGGGTGGCGGTGACCTCGTACACCTCGAACACGGCTGTGACCTCACCGGACTGATTCACCACCGGTACGGAGAACTCCCAGACATGGCCGAGGGTGAGCTCGGTGACATGTTCGGCGCCCGTCATCTCGGCGTGCCCGGCCCCGGCAACTCCGCGGAATGCCTTCACCAGGTCATCGGAGAGAGGAAACGTCTGGCCAATGATCTCGGCGAGGTCCGAGTAGACAATGGTCCCACCGGTATCCCACACCTTGATCCGAACGATGTCGATCTCGATGAGACGTTCCTGGATGGCTTCGTCCAGCGCCTCCAGATCCGGCACCGTTCCATCGGAGATCCTGATCACATCCTGTCCGGCCAGATCTCGAACCGCGTTCGACACGGTCTCCATGTGGGCATCGAGGAGGCTTCGTTCGACCGCAGCCGGGATGCCGACACCGAGCAGCACCGCCAAGACCAGCGATAGCGCCAGGCCGAGCATCGCCACCCTGCCGATGCCCCCGAGTACCTCCCATTGCGTGCGCACAACGGCGCGCATCCGCATCCAGATTGACGAACGTCCGCCGGTCGGGGACTGAGCAGCCCGAGTCATGTCTCCGCTTCATCGGGGCTTGGACGGGCACGATACCGGGTGCGTGCAGACACTCTGCCCGGGGTACCGGCGCAGGTGGGGTCTGGGGCGCCGAGTATCGGAGGCCGGACACCGGATACCGGATGGCGTGCCGTCGCGGTCAATAGCGAATTGCGAATTGCGAATTGCGGAGGCGACCGAAGGGCGCCGACCTCTTACTCCCACTCGATCGTGGCTGGGGGTTTGGACGAAACGTCGTATGCCACTCGGTTGATGCCGGCGACCTCGTTGATCACACGTGACGAGATGCGTTCCAACACCTCGTAGGGCAGGCGGGCCCAGTCGGCGGTCATCGCATCCTCGGAGGTCACTGCCCGAACGATGAGGGGATAGGCGTAGGTCCGTTCGTCACCCTGCACACCCACGGAACGGATTGCTGGCAGCACGCCGAATGCCTGCCAGATCTCCCGATACAGGCCAGCGCGGCGAATCTCTTCCAAGATGATGGCGTCGGCGCGGCGCAGGATCTCGAGGCGTTCTACCGTGACCTCGCCGATGATCCGCACGGCCAACCCCGGTCCCGGAAACGGCTGCCGCCAGACGATCTCCTCGGGAAGCCCGAGCTCTTCCCCTACCGCCCGCACTTCATCCTTGAAGAGGTCGCGGAGTGGCTCGACCAACTCGAAGTCCATGTCGTCGGGAAGACCACCAACGTTGTGGTGGCTCTTGATCCTCGCGGCGTCCTTGGTTCCGGACTCGATCACGTCGGGATACAGGGTGCCCTGAACCAGGTACCGGGCGTCGTCGATTCCGGAAGCAACGTCCTCGAACACCCTGATAAACGTCTCACCGATGATCATGCGCTTGCGCTCGGGATCGGTGACACCGGCAAGGGCGCTGAGGAATCGCTCGGCGGCATCGACGTGGATCAGATCGATGGCGAGATTCGCCCGGAACGTCGCCGCGACCTGTTCTGCCTCGCCCATTCGCAAGAGTCCGTGGTCCACGAACACACATGTCAACCGGTCGCCGACGGCACGGTGCACGAGGGCTGCCGCCACCGCCGAGTCGACACCGCCGCTCAATCCGCAGATCACCCGTCCCGTCGGTGCTTGCGTGCGCACCGCCGCCACCGCCTGTTCGATGATCCCGACATGGGTCCACGTGGGCCGAGCACCGCAGACGTCGTAGAGAAACCGCCGCAATATCTCCTGGCCGCGAAGGGTATGACCAACCTCGGGGTGGAACTGCACACCACACATCCGCCGGTCGAGATCCTCCATGGCGGCGACAGGTGACGCCGCCGTTGCCGCCGTCACCCGAAAGCCGGGAGGGGCCTTGACCACCGCATCGCGGTGACTCATCCACACCTGCTGTCGATCCGGCAAGTGGTTGAACAGCACGGAGTCGGCCTCGACCTTGAGTTCGGTGCGGCCGAACTCGGCGGCTTCGGTGCGCACCACGTCACCCCCGAGGGCATGCGCCAACACCTGGTGGCCGTAACAAATGCCGAGAATCGGGATGCCTAGATCGAGGATTGCAGCATCGAGGTCGTAGGCGTCGGGGGCGTACACCGAGGCAGGACCGCCGGACAGGATGATCCCCACCGGTTTGCGGGCAAGGATCCCGGCCGCATCGATGTCGCGAGGAACGATCTCCGAGAAGACATGAGCCTCGCGGACCCGTCGCGCGATCAACTGGGCGTATTGAGCACCGAAGTCGACGACGAGAACGCGGTCGAATTCGGCAGTCGCCATCAGCCCATGCCGATCCGTTGCTCGCGCTGCAATGTCTTGCCCTCGGTCCGAAGTGAGGGAGCAACCATCACCTCGGCCTTTTGGAATGCCTTGAGGTCGGCGTAGCCAGTGGTCGCCATGGACACGCGCAGTGCCCCGAAGAGATTGCGACGGCCGTCGTTTTCGTGCGCCGGGCCCACAAGGATCTCTGCGAGCGTGCCCAGATCACCGACCTGGACCCGGGCGCCCCGCGGCAGGGTGGGATGGAAGGTCGCCATCCCCCAGTGATACCCGCCGCCGGGAGCCTCGGTTGCGGCCGCAATCGGTGAGCCGAGCATCACCGCGTCGGCACCGCAGGCAATCGCCTTGGCGATGTCACCACCGGTGCGCATTCCGCCATCGGCGATCACATGCACGTAACGACCGGTCTCGTCGAGGTACCGAATCCTGGCTCCGGCGGCATCCGCAATCGCGGTGGCTTGGGGCACGCCGACACCGAGGACACCTCTGGTGGTGCATGCGGTACCCGGTCCGACACCGACGAGCACTCCGATGGCCCCGGTCCGCATGAGATGCAGGGCCGTCGAGAAGGAGGCGCAACCGCCCACGATCACCGGAAGGTCGAACTCGGCGATAAAGCGCTTGAGGTCGAGCGGCTCGGTCCGAGTCGAGACGTGCTCGGCGGACACCACTGTCCCCTGGATGACCAGGATGTCGAGACCGGCCTTGACCGTCATGGAGGCGTACTCAGCGACACGCTGCGGTGTGAGACTGGCCGCGGTGGTGACCCCACCGGCCTTCATCTCCTTGATGCGCTGACCGATCAGGTCAGGCTTGATGGGCTCGAGGTAGATCTCCTGCATCCGCCTCGTGGCCTTCTCGGCAGGAAGCGAAGCGATTTCCTCGAACGCAGCTGTCGGATCCTCGTACCGGGTCCACAACCCCTCAAGGTTGAGCACCCCGAGACCGCCAAGTTTCCCGATCGCCACCGCGGTTTGCGGACTCACCGCCGAATCCATGGCCGAGGCCAGCATCGGGATGACGAACTTGTAAGCGTCGATCTGCCAGGAGATGTCGACATCGTCGGGGTCGCGGGTGCGCCGGCTCGGGACGATGGCGATGTCGTCGAACCCCCAGGCGCGGCG
>JBBTKD010000161.1:0-5114 GCA_038059105.1 Actinomycetota bacterium
ACGGACCTCGTCTACCCTTGGCCCATGCGCGACGCCTTTCAGGATCAGGTCGCGGCGGTGGTGACCGCACCAAAGCTCACCTACCGCCAGCGCCTGCAGCAACTGGCCCTGCTCGCCGAGGGTGCGCTTCCCTACCCGAAGCTCTCCACCTTGGCTGATGAGGCGATGGAAACCGGTCTCGTGAGCGACCTGAGCGAAGGCCCGGCGCCGTACCGGCCCCGTTATCTCCTCCCCGACTACTCGGTGGCCCTGCGTAACGGATCCGAGTTCCTCGAACTCGAACCGGCCGCCGATCTCGAGGATGCCGTGGACCTCCTCGAGATCCTCTACCACCACGTCCCCTCGATCACTACCTACCCGGTGTACTTCGGAGACATCGATGCCTTGCTCATGCCCTATTGGGACGAGTCATGGACACCGGATCGCCTTGACCGGATCATCACCCGGCTGTGGCGGTTCCTCGACCGCACCATCCCCGATGCCTTCGCCCACGCCAACGTGGGACCGACCGACAACCCCGTGGCCCGCTCGGTGCTGCGTGTCGATCGCGCCCTCGCCCAGGTAGTCCCGAATCTCACGCTGAAGTGGAATCCCGAAACCAGCTCCGAGGCGTTGCTCCTCGCCGCCGCCGAGGGAATCGCTGCGGTGAACAAGCCGCACATCGCCAACGATCCGCTCATCCGCCGCGACTTCCCCGAGGGGTACGGCGTGGTCAGTTGCTACAACACACTGCCTCTCGGCGGCGGCGCACACACCCTCACGCGCTTGAACCTCAAGATGAGTGGCGAGCACCACACCGGGTCGATCGAGCGGTACCTCGACGAGACTCTCCCCGCCCACATCGAGCTCACCTTCGAGGTGATCGAGGCGCGGGTGCGGTATCTCGTCGAGGAAGCCAGGTTCTACGAGCACTCCTTCCTCGTGCGTGAGGCCCTGCTCCGTCCGGAGCGGTTCACCGCCATGCTCGGCATCTTCGGCCTCGCCGAACTGGTCAACGGACTGCTCGGCGACAAGCGCTACGGGCGCGACGACGAGGCGGCCGAGTTGGCGCATCGGGTGGTGGGGATCATCGCCGACCATGTCGAACGCCGCGAGGTGCCGCACTGCCGCAACGGCCGCGCCACACTCCATGCCCAGTCCGGGATCGGCGACGACGTCGGGGTCACCGCCGGGGCCAGGGTCACGATCGGCGAGGATCCGGAGCTCATCGACCACATCCTCACCGTTGCGCCCCACCACCACCGCTTCCCCTCGGGGATCAGCGACATCTTCGCCCTCGAATCCTCGGTGCGGGCCAACCCGGCGGCGATCGTCGACGTCGCCAAGGGTGCCTTCGCCCATGGGATGCGCGAGATCACCTTCAACGTCGAAGGATGCGACCTGGTCCGGGTCACCGGATACATGGTCCGGCTCTCCGACATCAATCGGCTGCGTCGCGAGGGCTCACGGATCAACAGCACCGTGCTCGGTGCCCAGTCGGTGGAGAATTGGGGCCTGCTCGACCGGGTGCCCCGGGTGATCAGCACCGAGTACGACCCCCGCCTCGACTCGATCATCCGGTGACCGCCCCGGTGCGGGCGCCCCTCCTCCTTCACCACCCGGTGGTGATCGCCCCCGGGTCCGCGGTGCTCGAGGTGGCCGGGGTCGTCAAGTCGAGCGCGGTGGATGGGCCGGGCAACCGCTACGTGCTCTTCCTCCAGGGCTGCAACTTCGACTGCTCCGCCTGCCACAACCCCTCGACGATCGGCCGCTGCGACGCCTGCGGCGCCTGTGTCCCGGCATGCCCCCACGGGGCACTGTCGTTCCCCGCCCCCGGGGTTTTGGTCTACGGCGCCGCCTCATGTGATCGCTGCCGGGCCTGCGTGGCGGTGTGCCCTATCGACGCCGATCCCGCCATCCGCGTCGCCCCGATCGGCGAGATCGTTGAGGAGATCCGGACGCTGGCGCGGTTTCTCAGCGGCGTCACCGTCACCGGTGGTGAGCCAACCATCCAGGCCGAGGCGCTGGCCGCCCTGTTCTTCGCCCTCAAGGCCGATCCCGAGTTGGGGCGGCTCACCACCCTGGTCGACACCAACGGCACCCTGCCGGCCGGCCGCTGGTCGCGGCTGCTTCCAGTGCTCGACGGGGCGATGGTCGATCTCAAGGCAGCCTCGTCCGAGCTCCACCGGAACCTCACCGGACACGACAACGACCAGGTCAAGGAGACGATTCGCTTTCTTTCCTCGGTGGGCAAACTCGCCGAGGTGCGCCTCCTCGTCGTGGAGGGGGTCACCGACACAGCCGCCGAGCTCGAGGCGTGGGCCGGGTTCGTCGGCGGCGTGGATCGCGGCGTCCCAGTACGGCTCATGGCCTTCCGCCACACCGGCACCCGGCTGGCGGGACAGCGGTGGCCGGAGACGTCGCCCGAGACGCTGCAGCGAGTGCGTGACCGGCTCCTCAGTCTCGGTCTGACTGCGGTTCACGGGGTTATGTCCCCGGCGCGGCTCACCCCGCGCTGAAGGCCGCGACCGTTTCGATGTGGAAGGTCTGCGGGAACATGTCGACGGGCGTCGCCCAGTCGAGGCGGTATCCGACATCGGCGAGGTACCGGCAGTCGCGCGCCAATGACGCTGGATCGCACGACACGTAGGCGATCGCCCGCGGTTTCGCCGAGGTGATCGCCGCCACTGCCTTGACGCCGAGTCCGTCACGGGGAGGATCTACGACGGCGATGTCCCACGGGTCATTGATCTCCGGGATTGCCTCCTCGACGGTTGCCTCCACGACGAGGTGGTCGCTTCCGGCGGCGGCGGCGTTGAACAGCAGGTCCTGAACAGCGAGCGGATCCGACTCGACCGCAATCACTCCCCCGGCGTCGCGACCGACGGTGAGACCGAACATCCCGCCGCCGGCGTAGGCGTCGAGAACGGTGTCATTCTCGTGCGGGGAGAGCGCCTCACGCACCAGGCCCACCAGCACCTCGGCGCCCGGGGTGTTGTTCTGAAAGAACGCATCCCCGGTGATACGAAGCGGGAGCTCAGAGACGGTCTCGACGATGGTGCCTGATCCCACCACCGGCCGGAGCTCACCCCGGCTGCGGTGAGACACCACGCACCCCCACGAAGCCACACCCGCGGGCACCGTCCCCGTGATAACGGCGAGCGCCTTCCCCGTCGTCGTGGCGCACCGCAAGGTCAACCGGCGCATCTCGCCGAGATCGCCGAGCCGATCAAAGAGGTCGGCGAGCACAGGATGGAGAAGGAGACATTCGGCGATCGGTTCGAGGTCATGGCTGCGACGCCGATGGAATGCCGGTCGTCCATCACTCACTTCGAGGTCGACCCGATTGCGGTACCCGTATTCGGAACCGACGGCGACGGTGGGCCTCACCGGAGGTTCGGCGATCCGACCGAGATGGCTGAGCTGTCCGGCAAGGATGCTCTGCTTCCACTTGAGTTGGGCCGGGTAGTCGGCGAATTGCCATTGGCAGCCGCCGCACGTCCCGAAGTGGCGACACGGTGGATCCACCCGCTGCGCCGAAGGCGCGACGATCTCACGCAGTTCGACCCGTGCCCATGACGCGGTCTCCTTGACCACCTCACCGAGCACGCGCTCTCCCGGCATGGCTCCATCGACGAAGTGTGCCTTGCCGTCGACCCGGGCGACGGCCTCTCCGCCGTGGGCGACATCGGTGGGATGGAGTTCGATCACGGTCTCAAGGTAATGGCGAGAGGACATGACCACCCCGACCCGGAGACTTGGTTCCCACTCGTCAACCATGACGAGAAGTCATGGAAGTGCTCCTGATCATCGTCATCTTGATGATGGTCTTCGGCGGCTGGCGCTTCACCAAGCGCTAAGCGTTGAACGACGACCGGCGAGGCGCCAACGCCGCGCACCTGTCGGTTACTCAGATCCGTCTGCGCAGCCAGTTCTGCTCGAACAGGATCTTGGCGGCATGCCAGCGGCGTGATGGTCGGTGAAGAGTGATCAGCGGAACGGGCTCCGCGTAGAAGTTCCCGCCACCGAAACCCGCTTTGCCACCACCGATCTCGATGAAGCATTTGCCGTGCCCGTCGAACTGATCCGCAGCGACCTCACCGCTCATCGCATGAGCGATGTTCCGGGCGACCACACCCGCCTGCCGTTCGGCGAACACTCCCGCTTTGGGGAGGGGCTTGCCCATCGTGAGCGGGATCCCCGCCACGTCGCCGATGGCATACACCCCCGGGAATCGGGTGAGGAGAGTGTTGCGATCGACCGGCACCCAGCCCGAATCGCCGATGAGACCCGAGTCACGAACCACCCGTGGTGCCCGGTGCGGCGGCACATAGGCGAGCAGGTCGAAGTCTGCGGTTGTGCCGTTGGTGAAGGTGATCGTCTTCCCTGTGACCTTGGTCACCTGATGCTCCGGATGGAAGCCGACACCGCTGTCTTCGACCATCCGACGCACCTGAGCCGAGACCTCGGGGCCGGTGACGCCCATCGGCCCGGGTTCGGCTGCAAACAGGTCTACCTGGACGGCGGCCTCGGTCCCCCGCCTGCGGCAGTGATCGAGGATGAGCATCGCCGCCTCGTAGGGAGCCGCCGGGCACTTGTATGCCGGCGCCGCGGTGAGCACGACGATCCTGCCTCCCGAGAAATCGGCAAGGGCGTCGCGGAGACTCTCGGCTCCGGCAAGCGTGAAGAAGTTGTGTCCGGACTCGGCGAGGCCAGGAATTGTCTCGGGAGCCAGCTCCGCTCCGAGTGCAACGACGAGATACTCCGCTTCGATGTCCCGGGACACTCCGTGCTCGACGATCCGCACCCGGCGAGCCGCGGGCTCAATGACTTCGACCGAACCCCGGATCACCTCAATGCCCCTCTTGACAAGCCGGTCGAGGGGACGCGTGATCTGGCGAGCGGTTCGCTTGCCGGTGATGAGCCACAAGAGGGACGGCGGAAAGAGGTGATCGGGTTCTCTGTCGACGAGCACCACACGAGTGGTGGCAGACACACTCTTGCGCAGTTCCGTCGCGGCCACGACGCCGCCGACCCCTCCCCCCAGCACGAGGACCGTCGCGGTCATCGACTCCACCCCGGTCGCAGCCGATGCGATTGAGCGATCACTCCCCGGCCGCCAGCCCGTAGACATG
>JBBTKD010000161.1:5214-17533 GCA_038059105.1 Actinomycetota bacterium
GGTCGCAGCCGATGCGATTGAGCGATCACTCCCCGGCCGCCAGCCCGTAGACATGGAAACCGTCGGTGTCGACGATGATCAACCACGGCTGCTCGGCCGCGAACGCACCACCGAGGTGTGCCGGGCTCCCCGGGTCGGATGGCGTAAACGGGTCTTGGATTGGCACCATCGCGGTCACCGTGCCGTCGGGCAGGATCGCAGTGTATCCCGCCAGCTGCACCGACTCGTCTACCTCGGACGCCCCCACGATAAACAGGTGGATCCGTCCGTCGGCAGTGGTGGTGACCTCGATCGATCCGAACGCCTGCGCCGTCGGGTCGGAGGCGGCCACAAGGGGCACGATCCGTTCGACCGGCACTGCCGCATCGGGCAACTCGATGTGAAGCCCCGTATCCGTCACTCCAAAGCGGTAGCGGGCACCGGTCTGCGTCAGGAACCACTCGACGGGAGCTTGCGTGCCGGTGATGGGGTCGATGGCAGTCGGTGTCCCGCCGCCGTCGAAGGCGAAGACAAGCGAGCCGTCGTCGGTACGAGCCCCGGGGGTGCCCGCCAGCAATACCTGATCGATGATCCCGGCTGGGGTGGCTCGGAGAATCGCCGTCTCGTCGTCGTGGTATCCGAACGCGACGAAGGTTCCATTCGCCATGACCCGCGGAACACGACCAGGGTAGGTCGACGCAGCACACCAGCCATGACACGTCCAGGGCTAGTTCCGGCCTTGTCGTACCGTGATGGCACCACACTGACAGGGAGGAAACCGTGCTCGGATGGGTCGACGACATCACGAAGCTCACGCTCAACAACACCAACTTCCGGACGGTGGTCTACACAGCCAAACACACACAGTTGACCCTGATGAGCCTGGAACCTGGTGAGGAGATCGGTTGGGAGTCCCATCCCCATCTCAATCAGTTCCTCCGTCTCGAACAAGGAAAGGCTCGAGTGGAGTTCGGTCGCACCAAGGACAAGGTCGACGAGACCCACGAGGTCGAAGACGATTGGGGGTTCATCGTGCCCACCGGCGTCTGGCACAACGTCGTCAACACCGGGAGCGACCGCGTCAAGCTCTACTCGCTGTACTCACCGCCCGAGCACCCCGACGGAACCATTCATGAGACCAAGGCAGACGCCGACGCAGACGAGGAGCATTGAGCGGGGTGTGTACTCGTCGCGCGTCGCTCAAGCGACCGGGCACTCCCAGACGACCTCGCCGAAGAGACCGGGGCAAGAGCGGCGAGGGAGTTGATCACCTCGCCGAAGCAAGTGCCCCAATGGTGCGGCCGTAGAGAGTGGTGCGCTGGGCGAGGGGACGGCCGACGGACTCGACGATCGCGGCGAAGTCGTCCGGTTGGAGGCCTTGGCCGTGGACTGCGCCGGCAGCACGCGAGATGTTCTCGTACATCAGCGTGCCGCCGAGGTCGTTGACACCGGCGCGAAGGAGTTGACGCACGCCCTCGATGCCGATCTTCACCCATGACGCCTGGATGTTGTCGATGTGTCCGCGGTAGGCGAGTCGTCCGACCGCATGCATGAGCAGGGTCTCTCTGAACGTCGGACCGCGGCGGGACTTGCGTTGCAGGTAGATCGGGGATGCCATGTGGACGAAGGGCAGCGGAACGAACTCCGTGAACCCGCCGGTCCGCTTCTGTAGATCCCGGGTGGCGACCAGATGACGTGCCCAGTGCACGGGCTGCTCCACCGAGCCAAACATGATCGTCACATTCGAGGCCAGTCCAACGCCGTGGGCGATCTCGTGCGCGTCCAGCCATTCCTGGGTGGAGATCTTGTCGGGGCAGAGGATGGCGCGGATGCCGTCGTCGAGGATCTCGGCCGCGGTCCCTGGGAGGGATCGCAGGCCGGCGTCCATCAACCGGCGCAGGTACTGGTCCAGTGGTTCGCCGAGCCGTCTGGCGCCTTCGGTCACCTCAAGCGCGGTGAAGCCGTGGACGTGGATCCCGGGTGCCGCTTCGGCAACGGCGCGGCAGACGTCGATGTAGTAGTTGCCGTCGAAGTCGGGATGGATGCCGCCCTGCAGGGTGACCTCAGTCGCGCCGAGGGCCTGGGCCTCGGCCGCGCGGGCCGCGATGTCGTCGAGGGTGAGCAGGTACGGTTTGCCGCGCAGGTTGAGCGACAACGGCCCCTTGGAGAACCCGCAGAAGCGGCACTTGAACGTGCAGACGTTGGTGTAGTTGATGTTGCAGTTGTGGACCCACGTCACCGTCTCGCCGACTGTCGACGCTCGGAGGGCGTCGGCCGCAGCGGCGACAGCAGTGACCTCGCTCCCGCGTGCGAGGAAGAGGGTGACGAGCTCGGCGACGCCGGGTTCCTGGCCGAGCTCCAAGCCAGCGAGCACCTCCGCCACCGGTCCCTTGATCGCCACCTCGGGTGCGGGCAGCAGGACCGCTGGCAACGCCGACGCGCCGGAGTACCAGGCGGTCGACTGGTGGCCGACGAGGATGACCTCGGCACCGCCTCCGGTGTCGCGGGTGCCGGACACCTTCTCGGGGAAGTGGGCACCGGGGTCGTCTCGCCCGAGCAGCTCGGCGTCGGCTCGATCGAGTACCGGAAAGCGCATCGCCGCATCGAGCCAGCGGTCCGGGTCAAGGGCGAACTCGGGGTAGATCGTGAGCCGTGGGGCGAGCGCATGCCCCGCAGCCTCGGTGACGTCGCGAAGTCGGTCGAGGTCCGGCCAGGGTCGGTCGGGGTTGACGTGGTCCGCCGTCACCGGTGACACGCCGCCCCAGTCGTCGATCCCCGCGCCGATCAGCACGGAGAAGTCGTCGGTCAGGTTCGGTGGTGCCTGCAGGTGCACATCGGGTGGGAGCACGAGCCGGGCGGCCGCGATCGACCACAGCAGATCATCGGCTGGGCACGCCGGCGCGTTTCGCATGCCGGAGTCGACCTTGGGGAGGAAGTTCTGGACGATCACCTCTTGGACGTGACCGTGGCGGACATGGCTGGTGACGATCGCGCGCAGCGCGTCGAGCCGGTCCTGACGACTCTCGCCGATGCCGACGAGGATCCCCGTCGTGAACGGGATCGTCAGTTCTCCCGCCGCCTCCAAGGTGGCGAGTCGCCGGGCGGGCTCTTTGTCGGGGGCACCCCGGTGACACTCCAGCGCGCCGTTAAGGGTCTCGATCATCATCCCCTGGCTCGCCGCCATCGGCCGCAGCATGGCGAGCTCCTCCGGGTACAGCGCTCCGGCGTTCACGTGGGGGAGCAGACCGGTCTCGTCCAGAACGCGGCGAGCCGCCGCGGCCACGTACGCGATGGTTGACTCGTACCCGTGGTCGGCGAGCCATCGCGCTGCCTGGTGGTATCGGAGCTCCGGCCGTTCGCCGAGGGTGAACAGCGCCTCGTGGCAGCCGACGCGCGCGCCGGCTCTGGCGATCGAAAGCACCTGGTCCAGCGAGAGATACGGCGACGCCACGCGGGCCGGCGGCTGGGCGAACGTGCAGTAGCCGCACGTGTCGCGACATAGTTGGGTGAAAGGGATGAACACCTTCGGGGAGTACGTGATCCGCGAGCCGAACGAGTTGTCACGAACCGTCCGCGCTTCGAACATCAGCGCGTCGAGAGATGTCGAGAGCAGGTCGTGATCGGTCCATTGGCGGCGCATCCGGCGACCATAACAGAGTGAGTTCTGGTTTGGAACCCGATGAGGTGACATGACAGGGGCCGCGACGGGGGAGAATGAGACGGTGGCTGCAAACGTCGACGATACGAAGGGCAACGGGTCGCAGCGAAACGCGAGGTCGGGTCGTCGGGGTGAGCGCGTTCGGGAGGCGAGCACGATCGAACGCACCCTGGCGCTCGTCGGTGATCGTTGGACGATTCTGGTGCTGCGGGCGGCGCTGCGCGGCATCCGCCGGTTCAACGACTTCTGTTCCGACCTCGGGATCGCCCGACCGATCCTGGCCGCTCGTTTGCGCAAGCTTGTCGATGCCGGATTGATGACCAAGGATCTGTACCAGGAGCATCCGCCGCGTTACGAGTACAAACTCAGCCCTGCCGGAATCGATCTGTCGCCAGCGGTCGTGGCGCTGGTTCGCTGGGGTGAGCAACACCTGTCGAACGGGCTGCGGTCGACGGTGTTGGTGCACGCTCCGTGCGGGACCGAGCTTGAGCAGGGTTTCTGGTGTGAGGCCTGCTCCACGACCTTCGGCCCGACAGCGATCAGGGGGGTGTCTCCGGACGGCCATCGTTGACGTTGATCCGGAGCCGGGGCGTCTTGGCGAAGGGAACGATGGCCTGTATCGTCAGTATCGAATCAGAACCGAGAGAGCCCCTTGCGGGGCAGGTGCAACACCTGACCGGCGGTGACAGTCCGCGAACGCCCACCCCGAGAGGGCGGGGCGCCGACTTGGTGGAATCCCAGGACCGACGGTGACAGTCCGGATGGGAGCAAGGGGCGTGGCAACCATGAGCGCGCGCCTTCGGGGTGTGCCCATCGTCGTCGCGTCCCCGGAAGGAACGACGGTGGACGACGCGACAACGATGGAGAGAGCGATCCGCAGCGCCGCCACCGTGCGCGGATCCACCTCGCCGAACCCGTGGGTCGGCGCGGTCGTCACCGCGGTCGACGGCTCGATGTTCGATGGTGCGACGAGCCCGCCCGGCGGTCCACACGCCGAGATCATCGCCTTGACTGCCGCCGGCGAGCGCGCCGCCGGCGGCACCCTGACGGTGACGCTTGAGCCGTGCGTCCATCACGGTCGCACTCTGCCGTGCACCGGCGCGATCGTGGCGGCCGGGATCGGCCGGGTCGTCGTCGCCATCGAGGATCCGGACCCTCGGGTAGCAGGTCGCGGCATCGCCGCGTTGCGGGCCGCCGGTCTCGACGTCTCCGTAGGAACACGATCCGGCGACGTGAGAGAACAGCTCACTGCCTATCTCACGCATCGCAGGACCGGCCGACCCTTCGTCGTCCTCAAGCTGGCCGCGACGCTGGACGGACGGATCGCGGCGCCAGACGGGACCAGCCGGTGGATTACCGGCCCCGAGGCGCGCACCGACTCGCACCGGCTGCGCGCCGAGAGCGACGCCGTGGTGGTCGGTGCAGGCACCGTGCGCGCCGATGATCCAGCGCTGACGGTGCGCCACGTGGACGGCCGCGACCCCTTGCGCGTCGTTGTGGGTCGCGCCCCTGCGGGTGCACGGGTTCGGCCTTGTATCGAGCACGAGGGCGACCTCGGCGAGCTGCTCGACCAGCTCGGACGCCGGGGGATCCTGCAAGTGCTCGTCGAGGGCGGAGCCACCGTCGCGTCCGCGTTCCATCGGGCCCGTCTCGTCGATCGCTACGTGCTGTACCTCGCCCCCGCACTCTCGGGGGGGGAGGACGGTTCACCGATGTTCCGCGGTCCCGGGTGTACGACGCTGGCGTCGATGTGGCGAGGGCGCTTCCGATCCGTCACCCCCGTCGGCGACGACCTGCGGATCGAATTGGACGCCGGATCGGCGACGGCCGATCCCAAAGAGGCTTGCAGTGCCTCCGTCACGAGCGCCACCGACGAGGGACAGCCCTGATGTTCACCGGCATCATCGAAGAACAGGGACAGGTTGCGCATTTCGACGGTGAGGTCCTGCGGATCGAAGCCGACGCCGTGCTCACCGACGTCACGATCGGAGCATCGATCGCCGTCAACGGATGCTGCCTCACCGTCGTGCGAACCGGGTCGGGCTGGTGGGAGGCCGAAGTCAGCGCGGAGACGCTCGCCCGCACTTGTCTCGGCCGCGTGACGGCCGGTGAGCTCGTGAACCTGGAACGTCCCGTCCGGCTCGCCGATCGCCTCGGCGGTCACCTCGTGCAGGGACATGTCGACGGCGTCGGCGAGATCGTCGAGCCCGCCCCCGATCTTCGGGTGTGGATCCCCGATCACCTGCGCCGGTACGTGGTGGAGAAGGGATCGATCACGGTCGACGGGATCAGCCTGACGGTCGTCGAACCGCTCGCCGACGGGTTCACCGCGGCGATCATCCCGCACACGATGGCGGTCACGTCCCTCGGTCACAAGGGTGCCGGCGAGCCGGTCAACATCGAAGTCGACGTGCTCGCCAAGTACGTCGAGAGGCTGCTCGCGTCCCGATCGGTTACACCGTCATGACGGGCGCGTTCGATTCGGTGGAAACCGCGATCGCGGCGATCGCAGAAGGCGGCCTCGTCGTCGTCGCCGACGATGAGGACCGCGAGAACGAAGGTGACCTGATCATGGCCGCCGACGCCGCCAATCCCGCCGCAATCGCCTTCTTCGTCCGCCACACCTCCGGCGTCATCTGCGTCGCGCTGACCGGCGAACGCTGCGACGACCTGCAGCTCCCACTGATGGTCCCGCCGACTGGCAACACCGAGAACCAAGGCACGGCATTCACCTGCTCGGTCGATCTTCGCGCCGGGACCACCACGGGAATCTCCGCCGCTGATCGGGCGGCGACGATCAACGCGCTTGCCGACCCGGCCATGCGACCTGCTGACTTCAACCGACCCGGTCACGTGTTTCCGTTACGCGCCCTTCCCGGTGGAGTGCTCAAACGTGCCGGGCACACCGGAGCCGCCGTCGATCTCGCGCGCCTCGCGGGCCGGACGCCGGCCGGCGTGCTGTGTGAGGTGGTGCTCGATGACGGGACCATGGCCCGGATCCCAGAGCTGGCTGCGTTCGCCGCCCGCCACGGGCTGCCGTTCATCTCGATCGCAGACCTGATCCGGTACCGGTGGCGCAACGAGAAGCTCGTCACCCGCGTTGCCGACACCCCGCTACCCACCGAGTGGGGGTTGTTCCGATGCCTCGCGTTCGAATCCGCCGTCGATGACAGAACCCATCTCGCGCTCACCTACGGTGAGGTCGCTGGCCAGGAGGACGTTCTCGTTCGGGTCCAAAGCGAATGCCTCACCGGCGACGTCTTCGCCAGCCGCAAGTGCGACTGCGGTCCGCAGCTACACGAATCGATGCGCCGGATTGCTGCCGCAGGGCGCGGCGCCGTCGTTTACCTGCGGGGTCACGAAGGGCGCGGGATCGGCATCGCCCACAAACTGCGCGCGTACGAACTCCAACAGCGCGGCTTCGACACCGTCGACGCGAACCTCGAGCTCGGCCTTCCCGTCGACAGCCGCGACTACGGCATCGGTGCCCAGATCCTTGTCGACCTCGGGATCACCAGCATGCGGTTGATGACCAACAACCCAGCGAAGTACGCCGCGCTCCACGGCTGGGGGTTCGACATCACCGAGCGGACGCCGATCCTGATCGACGCCCACGACGACAACTGCCAGTACCTGAGTACCAAACGCGACCGGATGGGTCACCTCATCCCGGCAGACCTTCAGGACCAACGGCCCACGGGAGTGCAGCGATGACGACCTTCGAAGGCAGCATGATCGCGACGACGGGGCGGTACGCCATCGTCTGCAGCCGGTTCAACGACCTCATCGTCGTCCGGCTCCTCGACGGAGCGGTCGACGCGCTCACCCGCCACGGAGTCGCACCCGACGACATCGACGTCGCCTGGGCCCCGGGCGCCTGGGAACTTCCGGTGGTCGCCCAGCGGCTCGCGCGATCGGGAAGCTATGTCGCCATCGTCTGCCTTGGCGCCGTCATCCGCGGCGCCACTGCCCACTTCGAGCACATCGCCGGCCAATGCGCTGCCGGCCTGCAGCGAGTGGCGTTGGAATCAGACATGCCGGTCACATTCGGCGTCCTCACCACCGAAACCATCGACCAAGCGATCGAACGGTCCGGCACCAACGCCGGCAACAAGGGGGCTGAAGCCGCACTCGCCGCGCTCAAGACCACACACCTCCTTGGCCAGCTTCCACGACGATGAGAGCTGCCCCGGCGGTATTACGAGGAGTCCAGGCACACCTCGGTCAGCACCTCACCCAGGAACAAGCGGAAGTGCTGGCAAAGGTGCTGGAGGGCGTTGTTCAGTGCAAGCAGGGGATCGGCCGGTAAAGCACCCGCCCGGAATCCGTTCATCGAGCTCTCTGTGCAGAACTCGATGAAGTCTTCGGTCACCCGCTCCCGGGGATTCCCTTTACGCCGGATGGGTTGAGCCGCACCGCGGTGTAGTACACACGGGCGGTGGTGTCACAGCCGATCCGGACGATCGCTGGCACCGCGGCGCAGCGTTTCCGCATGTCGTGCAGGAACCCGGCGTCGACGCGATCCTTGTTCTCCACCTGCCAGGTGGGTACGTCATCACCATCGATGTGCTTGAGGTTGCGCCATCCGAAGTCATGGCGGTTGCACGCCAGGGTGAAATCGAATGGGCCGCGGCCGAGGACCGGGGCAGAGCAGCCGTCGCTCTCCCACACCAGGTAGCCAGGGCGAGGACGGTCAGGATCCGAAGGCGGGCCGGAGTAACGGAAGTCGCCCTCGAACCCGTCCGTGCCGGAGATCGGCTCGTCGAGGCGGAGGTCGATGTCCCCGCAGACCGTGCCCAGGGTCACGTCCGCCACCGGCCCGTCCAGAACCGGGGTCGCCACTTCAGCGCACACGTCGGCAGCCGCCGGGTTGGATCCCACCGACCCGGTCAACCAGTACGACAGGGCGATCATGGCGCCGAGTCCAGTCACCAGCCCGATCAGGATCACCCGCACCACTCGATACGCCCAGGACTGCGGGAGCTCCTCTCTCCCCGCGGCTGTCTTCGCCTTTGTCCGTCTCGTCTCCCGTGGGGGCGGCACCTTGGTCAATCCGATCCCCCCGGGAACTCGACGACGACCCGGTCACCTGGCGTGGACAGGACGTGTCGCTCCTGATGGACAACCCTCCCACCTACTTGGACGATCAGCTCGAAGCTCTGAATGCCCTCGCCAAGGCAGTCCGACGTGAAGACCACCGCCGCTTGGTAGGAGCCGACAGGTGCACCTCCGGTAGGCCAGTAGATGTTCTCCGCCGCCGGCGAGGAGGCGTCGGAGCCGCACGGGTAGTTGGCGTCGCGGTCGAGGGTGCCACCCGATGCGACGCTGCGATTCCCGTAATACACCACATCGGAATCGGGATCGGTCACGGACAGGTCGAGGTCAGCCTTCGAACTCCAGATGAGGGTGACTTGCACGTCGCCGCTCCCCAATCCGGGCGGGAGTTCAGGCCCACCCGGCCGTGGAATCAGAACCTCGAGCTGCGAACGGTTGCGGTCGACAAACACTGGGGCGAGTCGCTCGGCTACCTCCCGGGTCGCGGGATCGAGCGTCCGGCGGCGGCACCCGAAGTCGTCAGCCGCAACTCGGCGTTCTTCGGTGCCGAGAGCCCTAGCGGCGTCACCGGTCAGTGTGGCGAGCATTGCCTCCTGCGCTCGAATCAGCTCGTCGGGGGAGGTGGCGGTGTATCCGCGTTCCGACATGCAATCGGCCCATGCCTCCAGCGCGCCGACATACGTGACATCGGCGACCGCGTCCGCCTCAAGCTGGTCGATCGAGTAGGGCAGGGTCTCGAGGGTGTTCACGGCCGCCGCCAAGGTGTCAAAGCCCACGGCAGCACAGCCCCCGACGCTCTCGGAAGTGGAATCGAGTGGCGCCCCGTACAGGGCGGTCTCATAGGCGATCCGATCCCCCGTCGAAGGGCCACGGCGGCCGAGGGTCGGCCGGGGGGTGTCGCTCCCGGCGGCGATCCCGTAGCCATCCCGGGGAGGGTCGAGGAGGCTGGAAATACTCTCGACGACTGCCGGACCCCGGAAGGTTTGCCCTCGTGCCTCCATGCAGGCCCGCACCGACTCGGTAACCCGCATCTCCACTGCCGTGCCGAGAAGCCCGGGATCGGTGAACAACACGGTCGGGTCGTCCCAAATCACCGCCGGGTCGGTACGCCCGGCGAGATCAGAGACGCGGATGAGTGATCGATATGCGAACAACGCGACTGCCGCTGCCACCACGGAGGTGGCCAGCCAGATCACAAAGAGGGTGCCTCTGGTGCGGTTCATGTCGGCAGGCGGTGACCCTACCTTCTCGACCGCCAACCGGCCGGAGATCCGCCGCCGACGACCACACGCGCACGACCCCCTCAGCTGAGGGGGTCGTGATTCGTAGCGGGGGTGGGATTTGAACCCACGACCTTCGGGTTATGAGCCCGACGAGCTACCAGGCTGCTCCACCCCGCGTCGTTGACGATGAGTCTACGGATGCCTGCTCCCGTAAGCAATGCGAGCCGGCCCGGCGGCGGAACGGGCCGTCCGCTAGCGTTGCGCAGCCCATGACGGGCATGACGCAGGGGAGTCAGCCTTGACCGTTGCCGGAATGCTCGACACACCGCGCCACAACGCGTCCACTGCCGCTGTGTCCCTCATCGGCGTCTCCAAGCGGTTCGGCGATGTCATCGCGGTGGACGGGGTTTCTCTCGACGTTCACGACGGTGAGTTCTTTTCCCTGCTCGGGCCATCCGGATCAGGGAAGACCACCTGCCTGCGCATGATCGCCGGCTTCGAGCCCCCCACCGATGGGCGAGTCCTGCTTCACGGACAGGACGTAACCGATCTCGCCCCCTACCAGCGCGACGTCAATACGGTCTTTCAGGATTACGCGCTGTTCCCCCATATGACAGTCGAGCAGAACGTCGGCTATGGCCTCAAGGTGCGGGGAGTCGAAAGGAACGAGCGGAATCGGCGGGTGACCGAAGCCCTGGAAATGGTGCACCTGGGAGGTTTCGGGGAACGCAAGCCGGGCCAGTTGTCCGGGGGGCAACGGCAACGCGTCGCTCTGGCGCGGGCGCTGATCAATCGACCCCGGGTGATCCTGCTCGACGAGCCACTCGGCGCCCTGGATCTCAAACTCCGCCACGCCATGCAGATCGAGCTGAAATCGATCCAGCGGGACGTCGGGATCACCTTCATCTACGTGACCCACGACCAGGAGGAGGCGCTGAACATGAGCGACCGCCTCGCCGTTTTCAACCACGGGACGATCGAGCAGATCGGACCCCCCCAAGAGGTATACGAGACGCCGCACAGCGCGTTCGTCGCCGGGTTCGTCGGCATCTCCAACGTGGTCCCCGCCACTCTGGCCGAGGCGCTCACCGGGCGCGCCGAGGCGTTCACCGTCCGCCCGGAGAAGATCTCCCTGCACGTCGCCGGGGCGCCAACACCGGACGCCTCCACCTGCGACGTGGCGGGAACAGTGGTCGACGTGGTCTACCTGGGCATGTTCACGAGATATGCCGTCGAGGTCGACCATGGCGCCAACCTCGAAGTGGTGCGGCAGAACATCGATGCTCCCCATCGGGAACGGGGGCTCCTCGGAGCCCCCGTTCACCTGCAATGGGGCCGCGATGCCTGCCGCTATCTCTCCGGGGGTTCAACGGAGAAGAACCAAGGAGGAAAACAATGATCAAGCGCCGCCTTCTGGCGCTGGTGATGCTCGTCGCTCTGGTGGCGGCGGCCTGCGGCGACGACGACACCGGTACCGGCGGTCCGATCACCGAAATCGGTGACGGCGAAGGAGCACTGTCGATCATCGCCTGGGCTGGCTACATCGAGGACGGGTCCACCGACCCGGCATACGACTGGGTCACCGGGTACGAGTCTTCGACCGGGTGCGAAGTCACCGTGAAGACCGCCGCCACCTCGGACGAGATGGTGGCCTTGATGCAGGGTTCGAACGAATACGACCTGGTGACAGCCTCGGGTGACGCCAGCCTCCGGTTGATCGCCGGCGGCACCGTCCAAGAAGTGAACACCGACCTGATTCCTTCATGGAGCAAGGTCGACCCGCGCCTCCAGGAGGCGGCGTGGCACTTCGTCGACGGCAAGCACTACGGCGTTCCCTACCAGTGGGGTTCGAACGTGCTCATGTACAACACCGAGGTGTTCGGCGATACGCCGCCCACCTCGTGGAGCGTCGTCTTCGAGGAGCAGACGCTTCCCGACGGCGAGTCGAATGCGGGACGGGTGTCGGCCTACGACGGCCCGATCTACATCGCCGATGCCGCGTTGTACCTGATGGCACACAACCCGGAATTGGGCATCACCGATCCGTATGCGCTGAACCGGGATCAGTTCAACGCATCGCTCGACTTGATGCGCGGCCAGCGTGATCTGGTGTTCCGTTACTGGCACGATGCGTTCGTGCAGTTGGACGACTTCGCCAACGAGGGCGTGGTTGCTTCCAGCTCATGGCCGTTCCAGGTGAACTACGGAGCGTTCACCGGGGTACCGGTTGCCAGCGTGCTCCCATCTGAAGGTGCCACCGGTTGGGCGGACACCACGATGATGCATGCCAACGCACCGCACCCCAACTGCGCCTACGAATGGTTGGAGTGGTCGTTGAACCCTGCCCTGCAGGGAGACCTGGCGGCATGGTTCGGTTCCGTGCCGGCCAACCTCGAAGCGTGCA
>JBBTKD010000161.1:17633-20968 GCA_038059105.1 Actinomycetota bacterium
CAGGGAGACCTGGCGGCATGGTTCGGTTCCGTGCCGGCCAACCTCGAAGCGTGCACAGGCAACGCGTTGCTCGGCGACACCGGATGTGACGTGAACGGTCTCGGCAACTTCGACCAGATTCATTTCTGGAAGACGCCGCAATCCGACTGCTTCGGTATGGGGGGCGAGTGTGTCCCCTATCACGAATGGGTGACCGCCTCTGTGGCGGTCATAGGCGGCCGGTAGACCGCAGACTGGATGAGCCGGGGGCCCACGGGCCCCCGGCTTTTTCCCGCCCATGGTGAGCGAAACCACCGCCGGAGAACCAATCAACCGCATCTCGGGGGCACTGCATCGTCGCCCGCGGCTGCGGCTCGCGCTCCTCCTCGGACTCCCCATGCTGTGGTTGGGCGGGGTCTACGGAGGTTCCCTGGTCGCGCTCCTCTCCCAGTCGTTCTTCAGTCTGGACGACTTCTCGGGCACGATCGACCGCACCTTCACGATGGAGACATGGGGTGATCTGTTCACCGACTCCAACATCTCGATCGCGATCCGTACCACGGTCATGGCGACTGCTGTCACCATCGGCGCCGCGATCATCGCCTTCCCGATCGCCTACTACGCGGTGCGCTATGCCGGACGGCGGTTGCGGGCCGTCTTCTTTGTCCTGATCCTGATCCCTCTTTGGTCGTCATACCTGGTGCGCGTGTACTCGTGGAAATTGATCCTGGCGCGCGAGGGAATCCTGTTTTGGTTCGTCGACAAACTCGGACTCAACTTCCTGCTCGACTCGGCTCTGTCGGCTCCGGGTATCGGGGGGCCTTCCCTGTCGGCATCGGCGCTCGGCCAGTTCATCGTGTTCGTCTACATCTGGTTGCCCTACATGATCTTGCCGATCCATGCCGCCCTGGAGCGGGTTCCGAAGTCGTACCTTGACGCCTCTGCGGACCTCGGGGCCAAGCCATTCCAGACCTTTCGCAACGTGATCTGGCCCCTGGCCATCCCTGGAATCGCTGCCGGTTCGATCTTCACCTTCTCGTTGACCCTCGGCGACTACATCATCCCGACGATCATCGGCGACTCGTCGCCCTTCGTGGGGCTCGCCATCTACTCGTACCAGGGCGTGGCGGGCAACCTGCCGCTGGCGGCGGCCTTTACCTTCTTCCCGATCGTGATCATGGCGATCTATCTCTACCTGGCTCGTCGCGCTGGGGCGTTCGAGGCGCTGTGAAGAAGGGCAAGCACTTCGGGTTGCGGATCTCCACCTGGGCGGTGCTCCTGTTCCTGCACATCCCGATCCTCATCGTGTTCCTCTACGCCTTTACCACTGAGTCGTCGGCTTTCACCTTTCCCCCTCCCGGTCTGACCCTTGACTGGTTTGGAGTGGCCTGGGACAACGGTGACGTCCGCGAGGCCCTCGGTCTGTCGCTGCGAGTGGCCGCCACTGCGACCACGATCGCGCTGATCCTGGGAACGATGGCGGCAGCAGCGGTGTGGCGTCGCCGCTTCTTTGGGCGTGAAGCCGTGTCGCTGTTCATCGTGCTGCCGATCGCTCTGCCCGGAATCGTCACCGGGATTGCACTGCGCTCGGCGATATCGACCACCGGAATCCCTTTCTCGTTCTGGACGATCGTGATCGGTCATGCCACCTTTGCGGTGGCGATCGCCTACAACAACGTGGCGGCACGGATGCGACGCACCTCGCCATCGTTATTGGAGGCGTCGGCTGACCTGGGGGCCAACGGCTGGCAGACGTTCCGGCACGTCCTGCTTCCCCAGATCCGTCCGGCGCTCATCGCCGGAGGCATGCTGGCGTTCGCACTCTCCTTCGACGAGATCATCGTGACCACCTTTACCGCCGGGAATCAGCAGACGCTGCCGATCTGGATGTTCTCCTCGCTGGTACGGCCCCGGCAGCGGCCGATCACCAACGTGGTGGCGCTGTTCGTGGTCGCCCTCACGTTCATCCCGATCGTGCTGGCGACAAGGCTGACGAGAAATACCGAGGGAACGAGCGGGTAGGCATCAGGCATCAGGCATCAGAAGCCTGCAGCTTGCAGCCCCGGCCGAGGTGGCCGCCTTCCTCACGCGGGGGGAGGGTGTCCTTTCCCGGCGCCATCGCCCCCGAGGCGGAGACCTCCTCCGTCGCCGCCTGTCTCGGAGCAAGAACGGAGTGGTCTGGTACGGGTGACGGGGAGCGGGCGACGGGCGACGGGCGACGACGCCTACGGCGTCGCCAACGCCTCCTCGAGCAACGCCTGCGCCTGCGCGATGAGTCTCTGGGCCTCGGCCACCTCGGTTTGGAAGGTGGCAAGGTCGGCGGAGCGGAGGGCTTCGTCGGCACGGGTGAAGGCTTCCTCGGCCCTGGTGAGCAGCTCGGCCACCGCAGCCGTGACGTCGTCGGGCAGTTCGGGGTCGCCGGGGTCCACCACCGGAGCGTCGCCGAACACGGCGGTAAGGGCCTCGGCAAGTGTGTCTCGCATCACGATCCGGTCGCCGAAGACCACCACCACCCGCTTGAACTCGGGGAGAGCCGCGACGTCATCGCCGGAGGTGCCACCACCGACCGTGCGGGCGCTGATGTAGATCGGCTGCACGTAGAGGATCGACTCGTCGATCGGGACCACCAGCATGTTCCCCTGGATGACCTCGGACCCCTGCTGATCGAGCAACGTGAACTCGCTTGAGATCTCCGGGTTCTGGTTGATCCGGGCGCCGACCTGTCCCGGGCCATTGGTCGATGAGTCACGCGGCAACTGGAAGTCGACCAGTGCGCCGTACTCGTCGAAGTCGGACTTGGCGATCAGAAAGGACACCATGTTCGGTCGGGTCGCCGGGGTGAACGGCTGCAACGCCAGGTAGGTGAGATCTTCCTCACCGGGCAAGGTCATCAGCAGGTAGTACGGAACCATCGGACGGCTCTCAGCGCTGAAGGCCTCGCGTAGTTCCTCGCGTGTTGTGGTCGACGGATCACGGGCAATCTGCCACGGGTCGCCGTTGTTGAAGAACACCCGGGGATCGGTGACGTGGTAGCGGGTGTACACGTCCGACTGCACCCGGAACAGATCCTCGGGGTACCGGAGGTGGTCGGTGAGACCCGCGGGCATCTCGGAGAGGTCGGAGAACAGAGCCGGGAAGATGGATCGGTAGGCCCGGATCAGCGGGTCGGTCTCGTCGATGACATAGAACCGCATCGTCCCGTCGTAGGCATCGATCGTGGCTTTGACGGAGTTGCGGATGTAGTTGAAGTCGGAAGGCAGAGTCGCATTCGCCGCGCTGAGTCGACCGGTCGCCGCCACACCCTCCTGGGCCGTCGAGGCGGTCTCGTCGGCGGGAGTCGAGTACGGGAAGCGATC
>JBBTKD010000161.1:21068-22126 GCA_038059105.1 Actinomycetota bacterium
TCGACCTCTTGCTCCTTGGTGCCCACGATGACCCACGAGCCCGATCCGAAGTCCTCGCCGAAGTAGATCCTCGGCTGCGCGATGTCCAACGCTGCTGGCACGTCGGCTGACGGGGTGATGTCCTTGACAAGGAAATCGGGCTGACCCTCGCTGGTCACCGCGTTTGCGGGACTGAGCACGGCGCCGTACCCGTGGGTGAAGACGAGATGCCGGTTCACCCACCCGGCATCAGGAATGCTCGAGTCGTCGAGTTCGCGCGCTGCGAGCATCACCTGGGTGATGGTGCCATCGAGGTCGTAGCGGTCCACGTCGACATCGGTGAACTGATAGAACGGTCGGAGCTCCTGCAGCTGGCGGTATGTAGTCAGCAACACGGTGGGATCCCACAGACGGATGTTGTCGATGGTCGGGGCGCGGTTATCGAGAGCGGCAGCATCGAGGTCCGAGTCCGCGGCGAAGCTACGCACTTCCACGTTGTCGAGGCCGTAACCCTCCCGGGTGAAGGCGATGTTGCGCTCGACGAACGGGAGTTCCTTGTTGATCTCGTCGGGCTGCACCGAGAAACGCTGGACCACGGCGGGCCAGATTCCGCCGAGTGCCACCGAGGTGACCAGCCAGAGTCCGAACGCGACCGCCGGAATCGTCCACCCCCGGAAGCGGATGTTCACCAGGAGCAGGACCGCAGCAACGATGGAGATTCCGATCAGCAGATTCAGCGCCGGGAGTTGTGCGTTCACGTCGGTGTAGGTCGCTCCGAAGACTGCTCCGCGGCTGCTGTAGAGCAGGTCGTACCGGTCGAGCCAATATCCGCCAGCCTTGAGCAGGGCGATGATCGCAACGAGCACCGAAAGGTGGGCCTTCACCCCAGGTGCGACCCGCTGTCGACGGGGCTGCACCTGGATGCCCCCGTTGAGGTAATGGAGTGCGGTGACGACGAGCAGCGTGATCAAGAAGAATTGGAAGCCCCAACCAAAGAGATCGCGATAGAACGGGGTCTCGAAGATGTAGTAGCCGAGATCGTTGCCGAACACCGGGTCGGTGGTGCCGAACGACTGGCG
>JBBTKD010000162.1:0-2961 GCA_038059105.1 Actinomycetota bacterium
CAGGTCTACAACCGAACAGAGGAATACGAGCGGCTTGCTTCGGCCCTCGTTGCCGAAGGCGTCACCGCCGCGGCCTGATCATCCGCTCAGAGCGATCAGTGACGAGAACACCGGCGAAGATCAGCAACCCTCCGAGGACGATCCCCGACTGCAGTCGCTCGTCGAGGAATACGATCCCGGCGATCACTGCGATCGGAGGCACCAGGTAGCCCGCGATCGAGGTGAAGGTTGCCGAGACCGAGCGGAGCATCCAGTAGTACAGGGCGAACGGAACGAATGTGGTGAAGATGGCCATCGTCACCAGCAGCGCCCAGGCAAGCCCCGAAGGAGCCGGGGGTAAGCCCTCGGCGATGAGCGTGGCGATCACGATCACGATCGAACCGCTGACGAAGTGCACCCCGGTGACGTCAAGCGGTTCGTAGGCGCCGGAGTGGTGCTTGGCGTATACGCCGCCTGCGGCGATCGACGCAACGGAGATGAGCGCAAGCACTCCGGCGACGAGCGGTCGTCCCCCGCTCACCAAACCGCTCTCTCCGGATCCGAGGAGGGCACCAACGCCGGCAAATCCGAGCACCAAGCCGCCAACCTTTATCGGAGAAAGCCGCTCGTTCTCCAGAGCGAAGTGTGCGAGAAGCGCGGTGAACAGCGGAATCAACGCAGTGGTGAGGCCGATGAAGCCAGCCGAGGCGTACTGCAGTGCGATCGTCGACAGGATGTAGGGGACCGCGAGGTTGCTCACGCCCATCACCAGGCCAACCTTCCACGCCTCAGGTGAACGCGGCACGCCGCGACTGCGAGTGCGCGTCAATAGGTCGCGGGGATGATCAGGTTTCCGCCTGCCTGCGGGCAGAAACCTGATTCTGGGGCGCCTATTGATTTGCACTCGTCTTGCAAAGAGGAAGATCAGCACCACCACCGCGGCGAGCGATGAGCGCAGTGCGGCGGACGCATACGGTTCGACGCCCTCGTTGAGCACCACCCGGGTCAGGACACCGGCGGTCCCCCACCCCAGAGATGCGATCGACAGGGCCAGCCAAACCCGACGCATCGAGGGATGCGGACGCAACTGCACTTCAGGCGAGTCGATCGATGCCACGCCTACTGCTACCGCCGACGACGACCGGTTCGAAATCTGCGCGACAACTCGACGTCGCTGGTCCGGCGCAACTCGACCGTCCCCGGCTCGTGAGCGACGAGGTCGTCCAGACGGTCGTCATTGGAGAAGACCTTCACGATCTCGTAGTTGAGCCCCGACGCTCCCTGAATCCGTTTCACGTCTTCGACCTGATCCCACTCGACGAGGGTCACGACGAGGCCGGACTCTCCGGCGCGTGCGGTGCGTCCCGAGCGGTGGATGAACGCCTTGTAGTCCTGCGGGGGTTCGTAGTGCAGCACGACGTCGACGTCGGAGATGTCGAGACCGCGCGATGCCAGGTTTGTGGCGACGAGCGCCGACAGTCGACCCTCGGTGAAGTCGGCGAGGCGGCGTTCCCGGTCGGATTGCTTGAGATCGCCGTGAATGGCGTGCGCGTCGATGCCTTCCTTGCGAAGGTCTTCGGCGACGCGGTCGGCGCCGTGGCGGGTGGAGACAAACACCAGCGTGCGCTTGACGCTGCGAATGATGCGCGCCCCCACCTTGGGCTTGTCGAGGCGGTGCACCGCGAGAAACCGATGGGTCTGTTCGTCGGCGATGTCCCCATCGGATTCCACCTCATGGCGGATCGGATCCTTCAGGTAGCGGGTGATCAGACCCTGCACCTGACCGTCGAGCGTTGCGCTGAAAAGCATCACCTGGGGCGAACCCCCGATCCGGCGCATGATCTGGTGGACCTGCGGCAGGAAACCCATGTCGGCCATCTGGTCGGCCTCGTCGAGCACCACCGAGGCGACATGGGTCACATCGACCGCCTTGCGATCGATGAGATCGATGAGCCGACCCGGCGTTGCGATCAGCAGATCGGCACCTCTCTGGATGCGGTCGATCTGGGCACCCATCGGTGCCCCGCCGTAGATGGGAGCGAGCGTGAGCCCACGAGCCTCGGCGAGCGGAAGCAGTGCCTGGGCGACCTGGAGGCACAACTCCCGGGTCGGTACCAGCACGAGTCCGTGAGGTTCCGACTGATCCGCATGCACCGTGCGCTCGATCAGCGGGATGCCAAAGGCGAGAGTCTTTCCGGAACCGGTCTGGGCCTTTCCGCACACATCGCGACCGGCGAGGCCATCGGGAATGGTGAGGGTCTGCACCGCAAACGGTTCGGTGATGCCGCGGGCCGCGAGTGCGGCTACCAGACCGGGAGGAACCCCGAGCGCGACGAACCCGCTCGCGGTGGCGTCAGGCGAATTGAATTGGGACATTCTCCCCGATCGCCCCGCAACAACACCGCGCACCCATCGTGCTGGTGTGGGGGGCAAACCCACGGTACCAGGGCTTTGGAATCGAACGGTTGCTCAGTCGATCCGATGCACGAACAACTCGCCGTCGCGTTCGACGACGGCGCCACGCCCGAGTGGAAGCACCTTGGTGAGGGCCTTGAACATCGCTTCCAGACCGGGGATGGCGGCAAATATCCCCTGGGGACCACGCACCATCCGGCCGGTCGATACGTCGTACTGCGACCCGTGCCACGGGCAGGTCAGGCAGCCGTCATCGATCGAACCCCGTGCGAGATCCGCACCGAGGTGACGGCAACGCCGGGTGACGGCGAACCGTTGGCCACCGTCGTTGCCGACGGCGAAGCGCCCGGCGCCGTGCACCGTGCCCGGAGCAAGTTCGGAAGCAGGACCGGCGGGAGTTTCATAGGCCATCGAGGGAGGTTACCCCTTGCCGGGCAACGAGACGGGGCAACCGCCAACCAGCAAGGGGCTAGCGTTCTCCGATGCCCGACGCCACCCGTTCTGTTCAGCGAACCTACCTCACCCTCACGCTGCTCAGCACGCTTGCAGCGTCATTCATCTGGGGGG
>JBBTKD010000163.1:0-3210 GCA_038059105.1 Actinomycetota bacterium
CGGCGCTGGTCGTGTGGGCCATCACGAGTTGAACACGTTCGACGACGAGGTTGCGATCCCCGTCCAGCCATACGCGGCTCGCAAGCGCTACCTGTGTCCGGGGTGCGACGGTTTCATCGAACCCGGAGACGGTCACTTCGTCGTCGTCCCCGAGCACCATCCCGATCTGCGCCGCCACTGGCATCGCGCCTGCTGGCACCAGGAGCAGCGGCGCCGTCACGGCCGCTGATCACACCACGTCCTGAATCCAGTGGACGGTGGCTCCGGCGCGGTCGAGTCGCACCGCCACGACGTCGATGCGGCCCGGTCGGGGTCGAAGACGGTTCGCCGCCTCCCACATGCTCCGCTCCTTGTCCCGGGTCAACTGGATGAGGGGATCCTCGCCAACCCTGGTCTTGACCTCGACGGCAACGATGCGACCGCCGATCGTCACGAGAAGGTCTATCTCACCCTTTCCGCTCCGAAGGTTGGACGCCACGAGCCGCGCCCCGCGGCGAAGGAGAAACCGGGCGGCGATGCGCTCGCCAAGCCTGCCTAGATCTCGTCGGGATCGGGCGGCTTGAACTCCGGATGTTCGACTTCCTCGACGTTCACGTCGCGGAAGGTGAGCACCCGGACGCTCTTCAGGAAGCGAGCCGGCCGGTACATGTCCCAGACCCATGCATCCTCGAGTTCGATCTCGAAGTAGACCGTCCCGCCCGCTTCCTTGGTCTTCAGGTCGACACGGTTTGCCAGGTAGAAACGTCGCTCGGTCTCGATCACGAAGCGGAACATCGGGAGCACGTCGTGGTACTCCCGATAGATCTGCAACTCGACGTCGGATTCGTACCGCTCGAGGTCTTCTTCGCTCACGGAATTCTCCTGGCGACGGCGGCCGGTTGAGTGGCCGATAGTAGCCCCGGGCCGGATTCCACGGCGTTGGGGGGCACAGCACCTTCTACCGGATGCGAGGCTCGTTGCCTAGTGCCCCGCGAGGCACCAGGCACCAGGTACCAGGTACCAGGCGCCAGGCGCCAGGCGCCAGGCGCCAGCAAGATATCGCGCGGCGCCGCGGTCGTGGCGCTCATGTGATTACGGCTACCACGGACTCGATCACGCCTCCTTCAGGTCACACGCGAATGACGGCCGGCATGGGGCAGGGGCCCCACGCTGGCCGTCCGTGTGTGTCAGACCCGGGTTGGGGCCCCAACCCGGGTCTGTAACAGGAGCGCGACACCATAGAAACCTGGTGCCTGGTGCCTGGAGCCTGGAGCCTGGTGCCTACTCAGCTACAGCCCTCCCCATCGGCTCGGCGGCCAAACCCTGATGAACGCCCGCCCGATGATGTCGTCGATCGGCACTGATCCGAACCGGCGGCTGTCCTCGCTCTGGTTGCGGTTGTCACCCATCACGAAGGCCTCGCCGTCGGGAATGGTGACGGGACCGAAGTCCTCCATCCGCGAGCCTTCACGGAGATACGGTTCGACGAGCGCCACGCCGTCGACGTACACCGTGCTGTCATGAATTTCGAGCGTCTCGCCACCAATGGCGATCACCCGTTTGATGAGTGCGGTGTCGGGCGTGCTCAGGCCGAGCGCTTCGCCGATGTTTCGCACGATGGCACCGATGAACGACTCGCTCCCATTGTGCGGCACGAGCGGCGAGTCGAACACGATCACGTCACCGCGGGCAGGTTCTCCGAACCGATAGGCGAGCTTGTTGACCATGACACGATCGCCTTCGAGGAGGGTGTCGCGCATCGAGGCCGACGGAATGAAGAACGCCTGAACGAGAAAGGTCTTGATGACCACCGCGACGACGAGGGCGACAACGATGAGGATGGGAAGTTCCCGCCAGAACGAGTGGGTGGCTTCCTTCTTCTCACCCCTCGTGCGGGCGTCGTCGCGTAGACGGTCGATGCCTTCGGGATCGCCGAACGGATCGCCTTCACTCGCGGGAGGGCCGTCGGGAAGCGAGGAATGGGGTGGCACAGAAGCGACGATACAGGCGCGGCGGCTGTGGAGCGCGCAGCCCGCTCCGGACCTTGCTAGTCGCGCTTCTCTTTGATGCGCGTCGCCCGACTGCCGACGCGATCGCGCAGGTAGTAGAGCTTGGCCCGGCGCACGTCACCCTTCCGCACCACCTCGATAGAGGCGATGATCGGAGCGTGAATGGGGAAGATGCGCTCTACGCCGACACCGAACGAAATCTTGCGCACCGTGAACGTCTCGCGCAGGCCGCCACCGTCTCGTGCGATGACATTGCCCTCGAAGGCCTGAATGCGCTCGCGGCCACCTTCGACCACACGCACGTTGACCTTGACGGTGTCACCGGGACCGAACGGCGGGATGTCGTCGCGCAGAAACGCGGCCTCTACGTGGTCGAGCGTGTTCATGAGAGCCGTCCTCCGAAGCGCACGGATGGTTATCCGGCGGAACGCGATGTTAGCCGCCGGATTCGCCCTCTCGGAAATCAGCCTCAGGGAGCAGATCGGGTCTCCGCTCCCTCGTGCGACGGAGTCGCTCGGCGTGCCGCCAAGCGGCGATCCTGCCATGGTCCCCGGAGAGCAGGATTTCTGGCACCCGCCAACCCTGAAACTCGGCGGGCCGGGTGTACTGCGGCTCCTCGAGCAGACCCTCGGTGCGGAAACTCTCGTGTTCGGTCGACTCCGGGTTGCCGACGACACCCGGAATCAACCGCACCACTCCCTCGATGATCGCCAACGCCGCAGCCTCTCCTCCGGCGAGCACGAAGTCGCCGAGCGAGACCTCCTCGTCGATCAGGTGGGCGGCCACCCGCTCATCGATTCCTTCGTATCTCCCGCAGACGAGGGTGAGAACCTCGAGTCCTGCCCAGCGATCGAGGGTCGTCTGTACGAGCGGCGCACCGACGGGAGACAGCAGCACACGATGGGTATCGGCAAGGGGTTCGAGTGCCGCCGCCAGCGGCTCGATCATCATGACCATCCCCGCTCCGCCGCCAAACGGGGCATCGTCGACCTGGCGATAGGCACCGATTCCATGAGCGCGCAGATCGACGGTTTCCACCGACACCACGCCCTCGGAGATCGCCCGCCCGACGATGCCGATATCGAGCGGACCGGGGAAGAACTCGGGAAACAGCGTGACCACGACGATGCGCACGTCGGAAGGGTATCGCTCCAGGCCTGTGTCTCCCAGACCCGGTCGGGGGCCCCAACCCCCGACCTCCTCCCGAGCGTGGGGGCCCCTG
>JBBTKD010000164.1:0-5235 GCA_038059105.1 Actinomycetota bacterium
GCGATGCGAACGCGGGGGGCCGACATCTCGCCAAGGCTAGGAGCGGTACCCTCCCCGCGTGACTCCACTCGACGTCGCCGCCGTCCGATCCGGCTTTCCCGCTCTCGCTCACGGTCGTCCCGACGCCTACCTTGACGGTCCCGGCGGAACGCAGGTGCCAGCCCCCGTCATCGAGGCAATCCGTGGTGCGATGGCCGCAGGGATGGGCAACGTCGGAGGAAGGTTCGACCGCAGCCACGCTTCGGACGTGATCGTCGCGTCGGCCCGAGACGCGGTGGCGGATCTCTTCGATGCCGATCCCGACGAGGTCGTGTTCGGACAGAACATGACCAGCCTGACGTTCTCGTTCTCGCGCGCCATTGCTCGGCGCTGGGTGCCGGGGGATGAGATCGTGATTACGAGGCTCGATCATGACGCCAACGTCACTCCATGGCGTCTCGCTGCCGCCGATCGCGGCGCCCGGGTGCGGCTGGTCGACTTCGACCCGGCTGACGGAACCCTCGCCTTCGACTCCTTCGAGCGAGCCCTCGGCCCCCGTACTCGACTCGTTGCCATCACGGCCGCCTCGAATGCACTGGGGACCGTCACCCCACTCCCGCAACTGGTCGAGGCGGTCCATCGTGTCGGGGCACTGGTGTACGTGGATGCCGTCCACTTCTCGGCACACCGGGTGTTGTCGTTTCGGAAACTCGGAGCCGACTTCATCGCGGCGAGTTCGTACAAGTTCTTCGGACCGCATACCGGAATGGTCATCGGAAAGGCCGAGCACCTCGCAGAACTCGAACCGTACAAGGTGGTTCCGGCACCGGAGCAGGGACCGGAGCGTTGGGAGACCGGCACCCAGTCGTTCGAGTCTCTCGCTGGAGTCGCCGCTGCGGTCGACTATCTGGCGTCCCTGGGGACGGGTGCGGATCGTCGCGAACGACTCGTGTCGGCGTTCACCCGGATCCGGGAACACGAGACCGGCCTTGCGCTTCGCTTTCTCGCCGGACTGTCCGAGATTCCGGCTGTGCGGGTGTACGGGCTATCCGACCCGCTGCGAGTCGACGATCGCGTCGCAACCTTTGCGCTCGATGTCGAGGGGGTCGCTCCTCGGGGTGTGACCACCCGCCTGGCCGAGAAGGGGATCTACGCCTGGGACGGCGACTATTACGCGGTCGGTGTCATGGAGCATCTGGGTAAGAGCCAGACCGGGCTCGTACGGATCGGGTTCGTCCACTACAACACCACCGATGAGGTCGATCGCGCCCTCGCCGCCCTCGACGAGATCTCCAGCCGCTAAAGCGTGCTCTCGGACCTGACCGGTTCGCGGTCAGTACGCCACAGGGGGCCGAGCACGAGCAGCGCGGCAATCACGCAGATGGCAAACCCGCCCCCGACGAAAAGCGGACGCAGACCCACGTGATCGGCGATGAGGCCCCCGCCGAACGCACCGACCGGAATGCCTCCCCATGCAATCGTCCGTGAAGCGGAGATCACTCGCCCTAAGCGATCCGGCGGGGTCAATCGCTGGCGGAGGGTCGCAAACCCCACCTGATTCAGTGAGACGCCAGCGAGGGCGACGCCGAGGGGAGCGACGGCCCACCAACCATCCACCAGACCGGTAGCAAGTGCGCCGACACCAAAGACAAAGCATCCCACGACCACCGAGTGGCCGAGACCGACCCGGCGCACCAATCGGGGTGCCACCGCAACTCCGGCGACGCCGATCGCGCTGAAGGCCGCAAAGAACAGACCGAGGTCGCCGTCACTCGTGATGCCGAGTTCATCGCGCGCATACAGCGTCATGACCGCAGCCAAGGGGGCGAAGGCGAGGTTGGTCAAGGTGGCAGCCGCCGTCGCCCACCGCAGGGGGGCCGAGCGCCAGAGGGTGAGCAGGCCGCTCCCGAGGGCTGCCCACACCGGCTCATGCGTCACGGCGGGTCGCGGGCGCACCTCCACCAGGATCAGCAAGGCGGCAACCGAGAAGGCGTAGGTGACGGCATTCAGGGCGAAGGCACCGGCAACGCCACCCGAAAGGGCGAGGACGGCGCCACCGAGCACAAAGCCGAGAGTCTGGGCGAGGTTGCGGCCCATCGAGAGCCGGCTGTTGGCGACCACGAGGAGATCGTCGGTGAGCACGGAGGGCATGAGGCTCTCCAGACCGTTGTCGAAGATCGTGCCCATCGAACCGACGAGGAAGGCGACGGCAAACGCCATCCAGGTAGTGCCGACATCGAGGGCCACCGCGAGGGCGAGGAGTCCGAACCCGGTGGCGCGTACCAGGTCCGCGGTGATGATGGCACGCCGGATGTGCACTCGGTCGAGGAGGACGCCGGCGAGAAACCCGAACATGAGAACCGCGACGGTCTCGAACACTGCGAGGGCACCCAACTGGGTCGCCGATCCGGTGGTGTCACGAACGAATACGGGGAGTGCGAAGAAAAAGGCGAGGTAGTCGCCGAGCAGCGACACCGATTGCCCGATCACCAACGGCCACAAGTTGCGGCGGGGATCGCGGGGCCGTTCGCGCATGTGTGGCGAGGATAACCAGAGCGGTGCCAACTATCCGACTCCTCCTCACGGCGCATGCGATTACCCTCACGACCGGCGAATGTCCCGAAGCGGCGAGGAGTTTCGAGTAATGGCTGGCGTGACCGAACTGCCAGAACTGGTCGGGGAGTTCATCGATCTCTCCAGGCAGTACCTGCGCGAGCAGACGATCGAACCAGCCCGCCGGCTGGGAAGGCTCGCCGGATTCAGCGCCATCGCCTCCATCCTGTTCATCCTCGCCGCAGGGTTCCTCAGCCTCGCCAGTACCCGTTGGATCCTCCGGGTGATGCCTGACGGTGCGGTCTGGAGCGGCGTCGGCTATCTCGCTGCCTCCCTCGGACTGCTTGCGATCACCGCGTTCGTGATGTGGAGGGCCACACGATGAGCGTGTCTCGCGACGACCTCGAAGCCAAACTCCGCGAGATCACGCAGGCGGTGGATGACACCACGGAAGGGGCCAAGAACCCGGGGGTACTCGCAGCCGTCGGCGTCGTCGTACTCGTGTTCGTGGTGTATCTGCTCGGGCGCCGCAAGGGACGCACGGGGAGCGCGCGGGTCGAGGTCTACCGGGTCGACTGAGAGCGCTCGCTCTCACAAATAGCTCGCCCGAGAATCAGTTGTCGCCCCAAGATGGGCCGACAACTGATGAAACCCGCGATCTATTTGCTCGAGCTCGGCGCGTCACGACGACGCGGATCGCCTCACCTGGTCGGACTCTGATCACCTGGCGGGACTCGTCGCGCTTCTCATTTCGCAGATAGGCGAGTGCAAGGAGCGCCGCCCCGAGTGCGGCCACTGCGGGACTAGACGTACGCAGACCCCTGGAGAGGGTATGGGCGCCGGAACGGAGGGAAACGTCCATCGAGGGGCATCCTATCCACCCGTAGACTGCAGACCATGTTCCGACACCGCGAGCGCATGACCCGCTTCATCGTCATCTTCGTTTCGGTGATGGTGATCCTGGCGATGGTCATCCCCTTCATCCAGGCGCTGCGGGGGTGACTCCGCCGTTTGAGGCGGGTGACCTCTGTCTGCTCCTCGACCCGAGGGGTCGCCGCTACCTGATCGACGTCAAGCCCGGTCAGACCTTCCAGTACCACGGGGGTTACCTCCGTCACGAGGCCATCGTCGGCGTCAACCCCGGGACTGTGGTCCGGTCGTCCTCGGGCGCTCGTATCGCGGTGCTGCGACCGCGTCTCGCCGACTACATCCTGAAGATGCGGCGCGGCGCCCAGGTCATCTACCCGAAGGATATCGGTCCGATCCTGCACTGGACCGACATCCGACCGGGTCATCTGGTGGTCGAAGCGGGAACCGGTTCGGGTGCCCTCACTCTGGCACTGCTCGGAGCGGTCGGGCCAAGCGGCAAAGTGGTAAGCATCGAGGTTCGGCCCGACCACATGAAGCACGCCACAGGGGCGATCCGCCGCTTCCTCGGTGAGTTACCCGAGAACCTCACACTTCTCGAAGGACGCGTCGAGGAATTACTCCCGTCGTGGAAGCCTGACAGGATCGTGCTCGACCTCCCCGAGCCGTGGGAAGTGGCGGTGGCCGCGGGCGACGCCCTCGCCGATGGGGGAGTGCTGTGCGCCTACCTGCCGACGGTGCCCCAGGTGCAGCGCCTGCACGATGCCCTGCGGCGCACCAATCGATTCGTGGCCATGGAGACGTTCGAAATGCTGATCCGCAACTGGAAGATCGACGGTCGATCGGTGCGCCCCGAAAGCGTGATGGTCGGACATACCGGATTCCTGACCATCGCCCATCACGCCGCCGAAGGCTTGAGCCCGGAAAGCAGCGACCCCGCCGAAGCGGGGTCACGAGAAGAAGAGAATGACTCCGACGGAATCAACTCCGTCGGGCTTTAGGGCTCGATGAAGATGCACTCTCCGGGGCACTCCTCGGCGGCCTCGACGGTGATGTCCTCCTGGCCGGCGGGAACGACTGCCAGACCCTGAGCACCCTGAGCGTTGCCCTTTACCGTCGCAAACACCTTGGCACCTTCGCGCACGTAGGCCAGACCGTCGTCGAGCAGCACGAAGACGTCAGGCGCGATCTCTTCGCAGAGGCCGTCGCCCGTGCACAGGTCCTGGTCGATCCACACCTTCATGAGTTCTCCGCTCGAGGTTGCTGCGCAAGTCTACCCGGCGGGTGTAACCACTCAAACGGTGGGACCCAACATGATCATGGGCCTACACGGGGGCACTCGTATACTCGGCAAAGGTCCGGGAAATCCCGGTCCTGGTTCGATCCGGCGCCGCGTTGGCAGCGTGACGCCGGGGAAGCGGGGTAACCATGGCCGAGCCGACAGTCGACGAGCTGCGCGGCACGATCCGAATGCTGGAGGAGGAGATCGCCATCCTCCGCCGCAGGCTGCAGGATGCCCCGCGCCGCGTCCGGGTGCTCGAGGAACGCCTCCTCGAAGCCAAGGGGCGCCTCAGCCAGGCCGTGACCCAGAACGAAAAGCTCTCCGTGGCCCTTGAAGAGACCCGCGATCAGCTGGCGGTTCTTCGCGAGGAAGTCGAGAAGCTCACGGCGCCGCCGAATGCGTTCGGCATCGTGCACGGGGTGAATACCGACGGGACCCTCGACGTGATCACCGGCGGCCGCAAGCTCCGCGTCAACGTCGAGCCGACCATCGAGATTAAGGAACTGGAGCAGGGCCAGGAGGTCCTGCTCAACGAGGCGATGAACGTCATCGAT
>JBBTKD010000165.1:0-21814 GCA_038059105.1 Actinomycetota bacterium
GCGACCGGCCCGCCGACGAACCGGGCACCGAGGCTCTCGATCTGATCGCGCGCCGCAGGTCGGATGTCGTATCCGAAGACGACCGCTCCAAGTCGCTTGGCGGTGGCAATCGCCTGCAAACCGGCGACGCCCGCACCGAGCACCAGCACCTGAGCAGGCCGAATGGTTCCCGCGGCGGTGGTCATCATCGGGAAGAACCGGGGGAGTGTGCTGGCGGCGAGCAGCACCGCCTCATATCCGGCGGCCGTCGCCTGACTGGACAGGACGTCCATCGCCTGGGCGAGGGTGGTCCGGGGAACCATCTCGAGCGCGTACGCGGTGGCTCCGGTTGCGGCGATGGCCAAGATTGCGTCGGGTTCGCCCAGCGGATCGAGCAGTCCGATGACGACTCCCGCACCGTCGACGTCAGCGGCGCGCAGTGGTCCGATACCGAGGAGCACGTCGGTGGCCGAGCCGCTGTCAGTGGCGATCTCGGCACCCGCTTCGAGGTATCCGGAGTCCGGGAATCCGGCGGTATCGCCCGCACCCGTGGGGAACACGACGCGGTGACCGGCGGCGACAAGGCGGGTCACCTCGCGAGGAACGACCGCAACGCGACGCTCCCCGGAGCGGGTCTCACGATGGATGCGCACCAACATGCCGATCGAAGGGTAATGGCCAAGTACGGCCCGTCAGCCTCCGCTCAACCAGCGACCCTCGGGGATGAGCGAGGTCGACTCCGTTGGCCCCCACGTCCCCGCCGGATACTGATGAACGGCAAGGGCGGCCTCGATCAAGGGCGTGTAGAGACGCCACGCCTCCTCAGTCTCGTCGGCTCGCACGAAGAGGGTCTGGTCGCCTTCGAGTACGTCGGCGAGCAGGGTCTCGTAGGCGTCGGGAATCCTGCCGAACGCTTCTGCATAGGAGAAATGGAGTTGCACCGGGCGAAGCAGGGTGCTGTGACCGGGCTCCTTGACGTCGACCTCGAGCGAGAACCCCTCATCGGGTTGCAGCGCGAGGCGAAGGATGTCGTTGGTGTCGATGCACGCATCGACGACGGAATGGAACAGGCACACCGGGGGACGCCGAAATAGCACCGCCACCTCCGTCATGCGGTGTGGCATTGCCTTCCCGGTGCGGAGAAGGAAGGGCACGCCCTGCCACCTCCAGTTGTCGATCCAGACCCGAACGGCGGCGAATGTCGGCGTACTCGATCCGGGGTCGACCCCCGGTACGTCTCGATATGCTGGCACCGCTAAACCGTCCACAGTTCCCGCCGAATATTGGCCGAGCACGACTGCCTCGGAGGGAATCTCTCGGATCGAACGCAGCACCTTTACCTTCTCGTCGCGCACCGCATCGGCGGAGTACGTCGCCGGGGCCTCCATGGCGATCAGTGTGAGCACCTGGGTGAGGTGGCTCTGCACCATGTCGCCGAGCACACCCGTCATCTCGTAATACGCGCCGCGCCCGGCGACGTCGAGCGACTCGGCGACGGTGATCTCGACCCGCTCGACCCGATCCCTGTTCCATGAGGCTTCGAAGATGGGATTGGTGAACCGAAACACCAGGAGGTTCTGCACCGACTCCTTGCCGAGGTAGTGGTCGATGCGATAGATCTGGTGCTCGGCGAAGTAGCGATGGAGAGTGTCATTCAAAGAGCGAGCCGACTCGAGGTGATCGCCGAATGGCTTCTCCACGACGACCCGGGTCCATCCGGGGCCTTGAGCGAGGCCCGCTCGTCCCAGCCGTTCGATGGTGTCGGCGAAGATCGCTGGCGGAAGCGCCAGGTAGATCACGCGATTGCCGCCCGCCTTGTGTTCGGCATCGACGGCGTTGATGCGCGCCGCAAGATCGTGGAGCTCTCCCGTGCGGTCGATGCGCTCGTACGAGACGTTGCGCTGTGCCCAGATTGCTGCCTCATCCGTCGGGACACCGGATGCGGTGAGCGCCTGTGCCGCCGCGGAGCGGTAGGCGTCGTCGCCGACGTCGGAAGACGCCACCCCGAGCACGTGGCACGGCCCACCGCTCACGACTGCGTAGAGGGCCGGGAGCAGCTTTCGCATCGTGAGGTCGCCGGTGCCGCCGAGTACGACGAAGAGATGTGGCTCGGCGATCATGCGTTGTAGGAACCCGCGGCGACGTCGCCACCTGCACCGGTCCAATCGGTGTGGAAGAACTCACCGCGGGGACGATCGGTCCTCTCGTAGGTGTGAGCTCCGAAGTAGTCGCGCAACGCCTGGATGAGGTTCGCCGGAAGACGATTGCTGCGGAAAGCATCGAAGAATGCCAGAGCCGAGCCGTTGGCCGGGACGGGTATTCCCGCGGTGACCGCGGCGGCAATGATGCGTCGCCATCCACTCTGAGCCGCGGCGACCGCATCGGCGAAATGCGGGGCGAGCAAGAGGTTGCTCAGCCCGGGGTCGTCGTGGAAGGCGTCGCGAATTCGCTCGAGAAACGCGGCGCGGATGATGCAGCCCTCGCGCCAGAGCAGTGCGATGCCGCCATGGTCCAGTTTCCAGTCGTTCTCGTCGGAGGCTGCGCGCAGCAGCATGAAGCCCTGGGCGTACGAGACGATCTTGGCGGCATACAGCGCCTGCTCGAGGTCGACGAGCATGGCGGTGCGATTGCCGTCGATGGCGGCGACGGGTCCCGGCAGCACTTCGGCAGCACGGGTGCGGTCATCCTTGAGGGCAGATACGGCGCGGGCGAACACCGCCTCGGTTGCCAGCGTGAGCGGTTGACCCAACGCGAGTGCCGCCTCCACTGTCCATCGCCCCGTACCCTTCTGCCCAGCGGCGTCGAGGATCTTCTCCAGCAATGGCTCGCCGTTCTCCTCGTGGCGGAGTACCGCAGCGGTGATCTCGATCAGGTAGGACTCGAGGCGGCCCCGATTCCAGTCTTCGAACACTGCTGCCATCTCGCGGTGGGTCATTTCCAGACCGATGTGCATGAGGTGGTACGCCTCGGCGATCAGCTGGATGTCGCCGTATTCGATTCCGTTGTGAACCATCTTGACGAAGTGACCGGACCCGCCCGGACCGACCCACGAGCAGCACGGGGCTCCGTCGGAGGTCTTGGCGGCAATGGCCTGAAGTATCGGTGCGATCACCGGCCATGCGGCGGGGTTGCCACCCGGCATGATCGAGGGTCCGCGACGCGCTCCCTCTTCTCCTCCCGAGATCCCGGCTCCGACGAACAGGATCCCGTGCTCGCTGGCAGTTGCCACACGCCGGTCGGTGTCGCGGAAGTGGCTGTTGCCTCCGTCGATCACGACGTCGCCGGGCGAGAGCAGGGGGATGAGTTCGTCGAGGACGGCGTCGACCGCCGTTCCTGCCTTGACCATGAGCAGAACCTTGCGCGGTACTGAGAGCTCCGCCACGAGTTCGGGTACGGTGTCGGCGCCGCGGATCGTCGTGCCCTTCGCCGGTCCCGCGAGGTATTCCCGAGTGCGCTCCGTGGTGCGGTTGTAGACCATCACGCTGAAGCCGTGGTCGTGGATGTTCAACGCGAGATTCTGACCCATCACGGCGAGGCCGATCAGGCCGATGTCGGCAGGCACGGGACTCCCGGGTCGGTGGATGTCAGGCTAGTTGCCGTCGTCGATCGCCCTGGTCATGGCGATCTCCGTGTGACCCTTCCTACCCCGGGTAGGGAGGCAGCGTGGCCATATCCAGCCATGCGGTGAAGAGTGCATCGAGGTCGCGTCCCGATACCTCAGTGGCCACGGCGATGAAGTCGTCCGTGCCAGCGTTGCTGTGGCGAAATCGGGCGTGATAGGTGGTGAGGATGTCGCGCATCACGTCATCGCCGACTTCCCTGCGCAGAGCATGGAGGGCGAGTCCACCCCGCCAGTAGACACCCGCTCCGAAGAGCTCGTCGACACCGGGGTCCGAAATCGGCCGCATCGATTGTCCCACCAGCAGCGAATACAGGTTCTCCGTGTACGCCTCCATTGCCGCTGCGCCTTCTTCGTGTTCCAGCCAGAGGAACTCGGCGAATGTCGCAAACCCTTCGCTGAGCCAGATGTCGCGCCACCCCGCCGGACTCACGCTGTCACCGAACCACTGGTGGGCGAGTTCATGAGCGACCACCTCTTCGCCGAAGAGGCCTTCGCCCATCATCGTCATCGTCTGAGTCTCCATCGCCGCAGGGAAGTCCGGAACGATGACGTGGCCGTACTGCTCGAACGGGTACGGGCCAAACCACCCGGCGAACACCGTCAGCATCTCGGCGGTTCGTGCGAAGGCAGGCGGTGATGTGGACATTGACGTAGGGATGTAGTCGCGGAGATCGAGGCCCGCGAAAGCCGGAGGGTCCGAGCGGACGTAGTCCCCGATCGCAAGTGTTGCGAGATACGTGGCCATGGGGTCGGTCATCTCCCAGGTGAAGGTGGATGTGCCAGCACCGCCGGACTCGGCCACGAGATCTCCGTTGGATACGGCGGTCAGGCCGGCAGGAACGGTGGCCTCGATCGTGAAGGTCGCCTTGTCCGAGGGATGGTCGTTGCCCGGGAACCAGGTGTGGGCGGCCTCGGGCTCGGCAAACACGTAGGCGGTGTCTCCGACGACGATCCATCCGGAACGAATGCCAATCGAGTCCACATCGATCGTGGTCGGCTCACCGTGATAGGTCATCGCGACGACAAAACCTTCTCCGGCGGGAATCGTGCTGGTCGGAGCGACGATGACATCGTGATCGTCACGGGCAAACGCAGCCGGGGCGCCGTCGACAGTGATCGCATCGATGGTCAGACCGATGAAGTCGAGGTTGAACATGACGAGGTCGCTGGTGGCCGTTGCCTCGATGGCCGTCGTCGCCGCGATGCTCCGCAGCGAATCGTCGACGGTGAGGGAGATGGAATAGTGCTCGACGTCAAAGCCGGGATTCCCGAGGAACGGAAAGTACGTATCGCCGATCCCGACTGCGGATCCGTCCACCGGCATGGTGGTGGTTGCCGTCGTCGGTACCGTCGTTGCGGTCGTCGTGGTCGACGGAGCCGTCGTTGTCGTGGTCGACGCCTCACGCCAATCCAGACACGCACTGGAGACCAGCGCGGTGACGACGAGGAGCAGCAGAAGGCGGCGGTTCATGGAGGTTGCGACGATACCGTTGCTCCGGCTGGGAGAGGTCGGCCGGTGATACCGTCGCCACCATGAGGTTCCGGCCTTCCCTCGTGCTGCGTCGTTCGCTCGATGCTGCCGTCGAAGCACTGAAGCGCCTTGAACCCGGCCAGGTTCCTGCGTCACTGCGATCAGTGGTCAAGGCCTCGGGCTTGACGCCTCCGCTCGAGGCTCGCCTGGTCCGCGAGTTGGACGCGCTGCCCTGGTTGCGAGAAAAGGCTCTCGCCGAGTGGCCCAAAGCTGTGGCAGCGCTCACCGCCGACGGTCCCGATCGGGCATCGGCGATGTTTCTGATCCGACCGGAGGGTTGGTCTGTCGAACTCCTTGAACTCGGGTGGGAGTTGGGAGCCGCGGTAGGCGGTGCGGCCGGTGAGAAGACGTCACGCGACGCCGCCGCGGCCCGCATCAAGCATAACGAGGCGAAGGATCGACTCCGCGAAGCCATCCGCGAGCGCGACGAGTTGCGTCGCACGGTGCGAGAACTCGAGCGCTCGGCGGCGACTCCGGGGCGAGTCGAGCAGCAGGGGGCCGTGCGGCGACGGGAATTGCTCGCGGAATCGGACGCCGCCCGCGAGCAAGAGCGAGCCGAGTGGGCCGGGCGGCTCGCTGCGAAAGAGGCCGAAGCAAAGCGTCTCCGGTTGGATCTGCAGAAGGCCCGGCAGGAGAAGAAGGCCGCCATCGCGCACTTTGAAGAGCCCGGGCGACCCACCTGGGCGAAGGGCGGCGCGGAACTCGCTCGTGCGATCGATTCGGTGGCCGCCGCCGCGGTACGCATCACCCCGGACAACAAGGTGGTCAAACGACTTGCTCCGCTTCGACTTCCGAAGGGAGTTCGACCCGATGGCGCCGAGGCAGTGGATCTGGTGCTCGATCATCGTGGACCCACCCATCTGGTGGTCGACGGCTACAACGTTGGCCTTGCGCTCGCCTCCGGGAAGGCAGCCGAAGTCCGCGCTCGGCTCGATCCGCTGCTTGGCCGGATGCGCACCATTGCCCGGCCCCCCCGCAGTGTGACCGTGGTCTATGACTCGAGCCGGGAAGGATCGAAGGCCAAGGGTGTTGCCGGAGTGGCGGTGCGGTTCGCCCCTCCGGGAACAACTGCCGACGACGTCATCGTCGGCCTCGCCGGGATCCCCGGGACCGTCGTGATCAGCAACGACCGCGAGGTGCGAGAGCGAGCCGAACGCGCCGGCGCCCTTGCCCTGTGGGCTGAAGCACTGGTGGCGTGGGCTAAAAGGCGGTAGGGGCGGGGGCGTCGTCTCGGGGTCTGCGGTGATCGACGGCCGCAGTCCTCAGTCTTCCGTCATCAGTCAGACGTGGGGACAGGTCCGAATCTGTCATACACGACGCTTACCTTCTCCTTGTCGGACTTGGAGGAGGAACACATGAAGATCGATTGCGACGAGTGTTCTATGCAGCACACCAACGTGTGCCGTGATTGCGTGGTAGGCCACCTGCTGCAGGACCTGTTGGGTCCGATCGAGGTCGACCGCGAGCATGCCGCCGCGCTCGAGGCTCTCGCCGATGCGGGACTCGTGCCCCAGCTGCGGTTATTGCCGAGAGCAGTGGGGGATTGACCTCGCCGTGTGCCCTGGATGAGAGTTGTCGCCCTACGCTCGCCGATCGTGGACGTCACCTCACGCATCAGCGAGGCGCTTGGCCGACATGGATGCACGGCGCACGGTTTCACGACTGCTGACCCCTTCGCCGAGATGGGACCCCGACTCGAGGACGCTGTGGCCTCGGGACGCTCAGGGGGTCTTCCGTTCACCTTTCGGGAGCCACGCACCTCGAGTGATCCGAAGGCGTCCTTCCCGTGGGCGCGCAGCATCGTGGTCGCCGCCATGCCATACCTCCCCGGGGCGGGAATGCCAGGTACCGCCCGGCCGGGGACGGCTCGAATCGCCCGGTTTGCCACGCGCGATCACTACGAGCCACTCCGTCACGCTCTGCACGAGGTGGCGCAGGTGCTATTCGACTCCGGTTTTCGGGCCGAGGTCCTGGTCGACGACAGCCGCCTTGTCGATCGCGCCGCGGCCGTGCGTGCCGGCGTCGGCTGGTCCGGCAGGAGCACCCTGGTGCTGGTACCCGGCGCCGGACCCTGGGTGCTCCTCGGGAGCGTGATCACGGACGCCGATCTCGAACCATCCGCTGAGATGCGCCGTGGCTGCGGGACGTGCACGGCATGTATTCCCGCCTGCCCCACCGGAGCCATCATCGCCCCCGGTGTGCTCGATGCGCGTCGCTGCCTCTCCGCGATCCTGCAGAGTCCCGGCTGGATTCCGGCCGAGATCCGGACCGCGGTTGGGGATCGGCTCTACGGGTGCGACGACTGTTTGGACGCGTGTCCACCTGGTGATCGCCTGCTCGCTCTGGCGACGAATCCGGTGGGTCGAGTCGATGTGTATGCACTGCTCGGCAGCGACGATGCTGCGCTGCGCGCATCGGTTCCGCACTTCTACGTGCCCCGCAACGAGGGAAGGTGGCTGCGTCGCAACGCGCTCGTCGTGTTGGGCAACACCGGCGGACCCGGTTCGGTTGGAGTGCTCGCCGGCTACTCAGGGCATCGCGACCCGATGCTGCGTGGTCACGCTGCCTGGTCCCTGGGCCAAGTCGGTGATGCGAGGGCGAAGGCGGTGTTACGCCGGATCGCAGGGAGCGACCCCGATGAGCAAGTGGCCGCTGAAGCCACCGCCGCCCTTGACGGTACGCTGCCCGGGTGATCCTCGTCGCCGACGTCCACGGCGCCTTCGAAGATCTCGCCCGAGTCGCTGCCTCCGGTGAGACCTTGCTCGTGCTCGGAGATCTCCTCAACATCGTCGACCATCGCACCCACGAAGGAATGCTCGCCGAAGTGATTGGGCGCGACCTCGTTGTGCGGCTCGCCGACATGCGGAGCCGAGGAGATCGACTCGGCGCACGTGCCGCCTGGGAGTCGGCGACTGCAGGCCGACAGGATGAGATACGCGAGCGGATGGACGCACTGGTCGAGACCGCCTACGCCGAGATGGGTCGGGCACTGCGTGGTGGAGACGCCTACGTCACGTTCGGAAACGTCGATCGCCCAGGTCGTCTCGCCGCCCATCTCCCGCCCGGCTGCAGGTTCGTTGATGCGGAGGTGATCGAGATCGAGGGTTTGGCGGTGGGCTTCGCAGGCGGCGGTGCGCCCGGACTCGGTATCCCGGGCGAGGTGACCGAGGACGAGATGCGCGACAAGCTCTCGTCGCTGGGTGACGTCGATGTGTTGTGCACGCATGTCGCCCCTGCCGTGCGGATGCTCAGCGGCGACGTGATCGGTGGCCGTCCCAAACATTCGGGTGTCGTGCTCGAGTACCTGCTTCAACACCGCCCGCGGTGGCACTACTTCGGCGACATCCATCAGCCTCAGGCGATTCGCTGGCGTGTCGGCGACACCGAGTGCCGCAATGTCGGCTACTTCCGCGCCACGCGCCGGGCGGTGCGGCACCCGAGGGTGTCGTGAGGTCGGGCGGGGGCTCAGTCGATCTGGGCCGACTCGCCGGTGCCTACGGGTATCGAGCCGAGCAGGCAGCGACGGGGCGAGCGGCTCTCGCCGCCGATGCCGCCCATCTCAGCGCGGGGAAGGTGGCGATCGACATCGGGGGCGGCACCGGAACCCACACCGCGGTGTTCGCCGGTCGAGGGGCGCGGGTGTTCATCGTCGATCTTTCTCCCGACATGGCGCTGAGGGCACAACGCAGCGGCCACGCCGTGGTCGTCGGCGACGGTGCCGCGCTCCCGATAGCGAGCGCCACGGTCGACCTCGTCTACTTCCATCTGTCCATCCACCACGGAGATCCTGAGCGCTGGATCGCCGAAGCCGCCCGGGTGGTTCGTCCCGGGGGAATGGTGTGGGTGTGGACGCTTGCCCCGGAGCATCTTCGCTCATCGTTTCTCACCCGCTGGTTTCCATCCGTAGCCGCGATCGATGAACACCGCTTCCCCGATCCTGACCGACTCGCCGCATCGATGGCGGAGAGCGGTCTCGGCATGGCGGAACAGTCGACCCACACCGAACGCATCACCCGCACGGCCGGCTCATGGGTGGCAGCGGTCGGCGCCGGATTCGTCTCGACGCTGCATCTTCTCGATCCCTCTGAGGTCGCCAGTGGAGTCGCCGCGTTCACAGCGGCACATCCCGATCCCGACGAGGTCGTGGACTATGACATTGCGTATCGCAGGGTGTCGTCCACCCGGCCTTCGCTACCCTCCTGATCGTGGAAGGAACCATTCGAACCTCAGAAGCGAGCGCGCCACCGGAGGTCGTGTTCTCCGTCGCTGCTGATCTCGCCGCGTACCCCCAATGGGCAACAGGGGTGGCCACGGTCGAAATCCTCGAGACCGATGCCGAGGGCCGCGCCGCACGGGCTCGATTCGAGGTCGACGGTTTCATCAAGCGCATCTCCTACGAACTCGAGTACGAGTACGACGCTCCACATCGGATCTCGTGGCGGGCTGTGCCCGGTGACGACATCAAGGAGATGGAGGGCTACTACGAGTTCCGTCCCCATGACGAGGGCACGGAGATCGTCTATGCCCTGAGGGTGCAGCCGACCTTCGTCGTGCCCGGGTTCTTGCGACGTCAAGCGGAGAAGCAAATCGTGCAGGCGGCACTGCGCGGCTTGCGGCGTCGCGCCGAGGAGCGCGCCGGGTCCGCATGAGGGTCCTCCTCATCACGGGCAAGGGGGGTGTCGGCAAGACCACCGTGGCGGCGGCTACAGCTCTGCGTTCGGCCGACATGGGCCATCGCACCCTCGTGATGTCGACCGATCCGGCGCACAGCCTCGCGGACGCGTACGGAGTCACGTTGGGCGACGAGCCCGTCGAGGTCGTGCCCGGACTGCTCGGTCAACAGATCGACGCCCAGATGCGACTCGAACACCACTGGGGGACGGTGCGCGACTACCTCGCAGAGCTCTTCGATTGGGGCGGAGCCCAGGGCATCGCCGCCGAAGAACTCGTCGTCTTCCCGGGCATGGACGAGTTGTTTGCCCTCGCCGAGGTCCAGGACCAAGTCAGCTCCGGCGCCTTCGACACCATCGTCGTCGATTGCGCCCCGACTGCGGAGACGCTGCGGTTGCTCAGCCTTCCCGACGCCCTCGGCTGGTACATGGAGAAGCTGTTCCCGCTGGAGCGCAGGGTCGCCAAGGTGGTTCGACCGGTGCTGAAACGAGTCATGTCGATGCCACTTCCCAGCGACGCCGTGTTTCAGGCGGGCGAAGGTTTCTACGGCAGGATCGAGGGGATCCGACGCGTTCTCTCGACGCCGGAGATCACGAGTGCCCGGTTGGTGATGAACCTGGAGAAGATGGTGGTTGCCGAGGCTCGGCGAACCTACACCTACCTCGGGCTGTTCGGATACGCAGTCGATGCCGCCATCGTCAATCGGATCATTCCCGAGGAAGTCACCGATCCCTATTTCAAGAGGTGGCGCGAGGTGCAGGCCGAACATCTTGCAACCGTCGAGGACGCCTTCGCCGACCTGGCGCTGCTGCGGCTGCGCCTGTTCGACGAGGAGATGGTCGGCGTCGACAAGCTGCGCATGGTGGGCGACGAGCTGTACGCCGACCTGGACCCGACGGCGCGTCTTGCGGTGAACACTCCCTTCCGGGTGTTCGAGCAGGACGATGAGGTCATCCTGGCACTCCGGCTCCCGCTCGTCGAGAGAGGCGAGGTCGATGTGGTTCGCCACCATGACGAGGTGTACGTGACCGTCGGCCCGTATCGCAGGTCGCTGGTGCTGCCCGACTCGTTGCGCCGCCGAGAGGTGATCGGGGCCCGCCTCGCCGACGGGGAGTTGTGGGTACGGTTCGGGGTACGCAATGGATGAACCCCAGGAATCCCACGAACTCACCGATGCGGCGCGTCGCGGTCTGCAGCGGGCGGGGGTCCACCTCATGAAGGCAGCCATCGAGGTCGTCGCCGGTCTCAGCGCCTTTCTCGAGGAGATCAATGCTGGCGGGTCCGATCGGCCCGATTCCGATGGCGGCCCCGAGCACATCGAGGTCGAATAGAACCAGCCCTCAGGCCGGTCTTCGTTGGTGGTGCACCTAGCCTGGATCCATGAAGGTGATCGCCGTCGACTGCGGCGGCTCGAACGTCCGCACCGCCGTCGCCGAGAGCTCGGGAACAGTTCAACGCATCTCCGAGGTCGGGACGCCCGAGCACCTCGACCAACTCGCCGCAGTGATCGTCGGCCTCATCGGCGATCCGCATCAGGCCATGGCCATCGGGATCGGAGTCGCCGGTCTTGTCGACGTCGATTCCCGCACGCTGCGATGGATGCCGCACCGACCGGGCACCGATGTGGCGCTCGGCGCCGACGTCGAGGCCCGGCTCGGTCTTCCGGTGGTGATGGACAACGACGCCAACCTGGCTGCCCTCGCTGAGGCGACTCGCGGTGCTGGTGTAGGACACCGCATGGTTCTCACCGTGGCCGTCGGAACCGGCATCGGAGGAGGGCTCGTGATCGACGGGAGGATTGAACGGGGCAGGGGTCATCTGGGCGAGATCGGACACATGACGGTCGATCCGACTGGGCCGCAGTGCTCCTGTGGAAGGCGGGGATGCTGGGAGGCGCTGGCCTCAGGCACCGCTCTCGATCGCTCGGCGCGCTTTCTTGCCACCGCCGAACCGAACGGCCCTCTCGGCCTCGAATCGGAGCAGGGAGAAGTAGACGGAGCTTCGCTGGTTGCCGCGGCGAAAGACGGGGACATATCGGCGCTCGCAGCCGTGGAGTCGGCTGCCACCGCCTTCGGGCGCGGCCTGGGTTCCCTTGTGGCCATCCTCGATCCAGACATCGTCGTGGTCGGAGGCGGGGTGGGAGCCATCGGAGAGGCGTTTCTCGAGCCGGCGAGACGCGCGATGATGTCGGCAACACCGGGAAGGGAACATCGCCGGGAGACACCGGTCGTTGCCGCCCGGTTCGGAGCAGATGCCGGACTGGTGGGAGCCGCGATGGCGGCGGGAGGTGGAGCATGACGGGACGGCCCCAATGGAGGACCGCGCTCGACGCCATAGTGCCGTCGGGCAAGCTGCTCTATCGACTGGCGCGTGATGACCGTGTGCCCCGCTCCACGAGGATGTTGGCAATGGCAGCACTGGCCTACGCCGTGCTCCCCATCGACCTGATCCCCGACTCCATTCCAATACTGGGCAAGGTCGACGACTTCGGGCTTGTGGCCGTGGCGATGGTTCGGCTGGTGAACGATGCCGGGCCCGATCTGGTCCAGGAGCATTGGGACGGCGATGCCGACACCCTCGAAGCGTTCCTCTCCGCGGTGTCTCTGCTCGACTCGTTGATCCCGATGCGAGTGCGCCGAATCGTGTCACTGCTGGATCGATGAACGCCGGACGGATTCTCTTCGGGAGCCTCGTCGCCGCTGTTGGCGTCGTCTTCATCCTCGACTCGGCTGGTGTGGTCTCAGCCGGAGATGTCATCGGTTCGTGGTGGCCGGTGGCGATCGTGGCGCTGGGGGTCTTCCATGTCCTCGGGGCGCGAGGCCCCCGGGCGAGCTCGATCACCCTCGTGCTCGTTGGTGCCGGGCTGCTTGCAGTGACGACCGGTGTCTTCGGTTCCCATGCCTGGCGTTACGTGTGGCCGACGGCTCTGGTTCTCGTCGGACTGTGGATTCTCCTCGGCTGGGGGAAGCGGTACGGGAGTCGGCCATCCGACGACGATGAGGTCGACGGGATAGCCGTGCTCGGCTCGGCGCGCCTTGCCACACGCTCCCAGTCGTTTCGTCGAGCATCGGTCACCTCGATTCTGGGCGGGGTGACCCTCGATCTCACCGAAGCACTTCCGGTCGCTGGTGGTGCGACCGTCTCGATCACAACGCTGCTCGGTGGTGTCTCGGTGCTCGTTCCTCGCGGGTGGCTGGTGGAGATCCGGGGTCTGCCATTGATGGGGAGTTGGGACGACACCACCGATCGCACCGCTGTCGGATCCGGGTCACCGCGGCTGGAGGTCCAGGTGCTGGTGGCACTCGGTGGCGTCGAGGTGAAACACGCCGGTCGGTGGCACTGAGCGCTCCAGATCCCTCTGAGCCCCCAGCGCATTGGCGATCCGTACACTCTGGTTCCCTATCGAAGTGGAGTAGCTCGGACATGAAGCACGCCGTGCTGTTCCCGGGCCAGGGGAGCCAGTTCGTCGGGATGGGCGGCGACCTCTTCGACGCCATGCCCGACCTGCTCGGCAGCAACGCTGACGATGCGTTGGGTTGGTCGCTCCGCCGCCTTTGCCTTGACGGACCCGAGGAGGCACTGACGCGGACCGAGCACGCTCAGCCCGCCATTTACGCGGTGTCCTATGCGCTCTGGGCTGCGCTTGGCACGGAAATCGCCCCACCTGCTGCCGGGGCGGGGCATTCGCTCGGGGAGTACACCGCGCTGGCGGCCGCGCAATCGATCGGATACCTCGATGGCCTCCGGCTGGTGTCGGCTCGTGGCCGGGCCATGGCAACCGCAGCCGATGCCGATCCATCTGGCATGGCGGCCCTCATCGGTGGCGACTTCGCCTCTGCCGAAGCATTGGCCGCTGAGCGGCGGGCCGATGGTGGACGGCTCTGGATCGCCAACCTCAACGCACCGGGGCAGGTCGTGGTCGCCGGTGGTGTCGACGACCTGCTCTGGGCTGCCGATCATGCCGGTGATCACGGGATTCGGCGGGTGGTGCCTCTCAAGGTCGCCGGGGCGTTTCATTCGCCGGTGATGGCTCCGGCTGCGACGATGTTGCGGAGTGCGGTCGAATCGACGGCATTCGTTCCCCCGGCGTTCCCGGTATGGGCCAATGCCACCGCTCGACCACACGATCACGGCGTCGCCGACGCACTGCTCGCCCAATTGACATCGCCCGTTCGGTTTGCGGAGTCGCTGATCGGAATAGCGGCGACGGGTATCGAAACGTTCATCCACGTCGGACCCGGCGATGTAACCGCAGGGCTGGCCCGGAGGTCGGTAGAGGATACGGAGGTCATCGTCGTGTCCTCCCTCGATGACATCGCGGCGGCGGCCGACCGATTGGGGGTCGGCGCATGAGGGAGAGTGAGCGCGCGATGCGCAACGCCATCATCACCGGTTGGGGCAAGTGCCTCCCACCTGCGGTGCTCAGCAACGCCGATCTCGAGACCATCGCCGACACGAGCGACGAGTGGATCACCAGCCGCACCGGGATCAAAGAGCGCCGCATCAGCCACGTCGAGGTCTCCGACATGGCAGCGGTCGCAGCCCAGAGGGCGCTGGCCGCGGCCGGGCTCGAACCGGACGACATCGATCTGCTGCTGGTTGCGACCTGCAGCCCGGAACGACTCATCCCGAGCGCCGCCACGATGGTTCAGGAGAAGATCGGGGCGACCCGGGCAGCGGCGATGGATCTCAATGCTGCCTGCAGCGGATTCCTCTTCGCCCTGAGTACGGCCGACCAGATGATCCGCGGGGGCAGCGCCCGGAGGGCCCTCGTGATCGGCGTAGAGAAGCTGTCGTACTGGCTCGACTTCAGCAACCGCGCTACGTGTGTGCTGTTCGGCGACGGGGCGGGGGCTGTCGTTCTCGAGGCGTCCGAGGAAGATGCGGGACTGCTCGCTTTCGAACTCGGTTCCGACGGCACCGCGGGAGACCTGCTTTGTGTTCCAGCCAGCGGCACCGAGGGCAATCCGATGCGGACCACGCTTCCCACCATCCTCATGGAGGGAGCAGAGGTGTTTCGCCGAGCCGTGACCGCGATGAGTGACTCGTCTGCCCGCGTCCTGGCCAAGGCCGGTGTCCATCTCGATGATGTCGATCTGCTCATTCCGCACCAGGCGAACGTGCGCATCATCGACGCCACCGCCCGGCGTCTCTCCCTCGATCCGGCGAAGGTCTTCGTCAACATCGCCGCCTATGGCAACACCTCTGCGGCAACGATCCCCATCGCGCTCGCCGAGGCACTCGAGGAGGGGCGCATCAAGCCGGGGGCCAACATCGTCTTCACCGCCTTCGGCGGCGGTTTCACCTGGGCGGCCGGAGTCTTTCGCTGGGGAACCCGTACCACCCCACTGGGAACCACCACGGCAGAACTTTCACCGAGCACCGCCACAGCCCTCGAACTCCTCGCCCCGAACATCGCACTCCACGGGAAAGGCATCTGATGGCGGCCCGGGTGGCGCTGGTGACCGGGGGATCCCGGGGTATTGGACGCGCCGTCGCGGAGCGACTCGCCGCCGACGGCTGCCGGGTTGCGGTCAACTTCCACACGCGAAGTGATGCCGCCGACGAAGTGGTTGCCGGCATCCGCAGCCGCGGGGGAGAGGCATTTGCGGTGGGAGGCGACGTCGGTGATGGCGGGGCAGTTACCGCGATGTTTGCTGCGGTCGAGGCCGCTCTCGGCCCCGTCGAGATCCTCGTGAACAACGCCGGAATCACCGCAGACGATCTCCTGCTGCGCATGAAACCCGAGGCGTGGGAGGCCGTGATTCGGACGAATCTGGACTCCGTCTATCACTGTACGCGCACCGCATTGCGCGCCATGGTGAAGTCGCGCTGGGGCCGCGTCGTGAATGTGGCCTCAGTGGCAGGAATCTCGGGCAACGCCGGTCAGGCCAACTATGCCGCAGCCAAGGCGGGAGTGATCGGATTCACCCGATCCATCGCCAAGGAGGTCGGGTCGCGGGGTATCACCGTGAATGCGGTGGCGCCTGGCTTTGTGGAGACGGATATGACCGATGCCCTCGGGACCAGTGTCCGGGATGTGGTGGTTCCCTCCATCGCGGTCGGACGGTTCGGGACGCCGCAGGAGATCGCGGCGGCCGTGGGCTATCTTGCCTCGGACGACGCTGCCTACGTGACCGGCCAGGTGCTGGTCGTCGACGGTGGCCTCAGCTTCTGAGTCCGCCCCCAACAAGGAGCCAACGCATGGACAGGGCCACAGTCGAAGCCAAGATGACCGACCTCCTCGTGGACGAGCTCGGGCTCGATCGCGACAAGATCAAGATGAGCGCCAAATTCGAGGAAGACCTCGAGGTGGATTCGCTCGGAGTGGTCGAACTCCTCATGGCACTCGAGGACACGTTCGGCGTCGCCATCCCCGACGAAGAGGCCGAGGCCATCGCCACGGTCGGCCAGGCAGTCGACGTGGTGATGCAGAAGCTTGCGGGCTGAATCGTCCGTGCCGCGACGCGTCGTCGTCACCGGCCTCGGCACGGTCAATCCGATAGGGAAGGACGTCGAGTCGTTTTGGAAGGCGGCGCGTTCCGGCGTATCCGGGGTCGGTCAGATCACCGCCTTCGACGCCACGGGTTTGAAGTGCACCATTGCCGCTGAGGTGCTGGACTTCGATCCCGAGCTGTATATCGAGCGCAAAGAAGCGCGACGGCTCGATCGTTACGACCAGCTGTTCTGGGCGTCCACCCATCAGGCGCTCGAGCATGCCGGTATCTCCTACGAAGAGGATGATCCTGCGGCCTTGCGTGCCGGGGTCGTCGTCGGATGCGGAATCGGCGGCATGATCTCGTTCCAGGAGGGGATCGACACGATGCGCCAGCGCGGGCATGACCGCGTGAGTCCCCTCGCCATCACCCAGATCATCTCGAACATGGCGGCGGGTCTGGTGTCGATCCGATACAACCTCTTCGGACCGAATACCTGCGCGGTGACGGCGTGCGCCGCGTCGGCCAACGCCATTGGTGATGCCGCCGAGATCATCAAGCGTGGGGCCGCCGACGTGATGGTGGCTGGAGGCGGCGAGGCTCCGGTATGCGAGTTCGCCATCGCCGGGTTCAGCCAGGCGAGGGCGCTCTCGACCCGCAACGACGATCCCGCCCACGCCAGTCGCCCCTTCGACGCCGGCCGCGATGGCTTTGTGATGGGAGAGGGGGCGGCCACGCTGATCCTGGAGGAACGCGAGCACGCCCTCGCCCGCGGAGCCACGATCCACGCCGAGGTCACCGGATACGGGATGTCCGCCGATGGTTATCACATCACGCTGCCCCGCCCCGGTGGGGGTGGTGCAGCCCGGGCGATGCAGGCTGCCCTCGACGATGCCGGGGTCACCGCCGCAGATGTCGATTACATCAACGCTCACGGGACCTCTACCCAGGCAAACGACTCCACCGAAACGGCAGCCATCAAGACCGTCTTCGGCGAGCGCGCCTACAAGGTTCCGATCTCATCCACGAAGTCGATGACCGGGCACCTGCTCGGCGGTGCCGGTGCTCTTGAGTCGCTGGTGTGCATCCTTGCGATTCGCGACGGCATCGTGCCCCCGACGATCAACTACGAGACCCCCGATCCGGAATGCGACCTCGACTACGTGCCCAACGTCGCCCGGGCCGTACCGGTTCGAACCGCGATGACGAATTCCTTCGGATTCGGCGGACACAACGTCTCGCTGGTGTTCCAGGCGCCATAGCCTTTCAGACCCGGTCGGGGGCCCCAACCCCCGACCTCCTCCGAGCATGGGGCCCCTGCCCCATGCCGGCCGTCACTCGCTCAGGGTCAGAGGGAGGCGTGATCGACCGAAGCGTGGTCGCGAGGGTTCGAGCGACTCGACTCACGCGCCGCGTCTTGTCTGGCTGATGGCTGATGACTGATGACTGACGACTGCCTAACCCCTCGGTAAGAGTGCCAGCTGGCGTGACTGGGCTACGAGCCGTCCTTCGGAGTCCCACACCTCGCCGTCTTCTTCGAGGAACCCACCCGTGATGAACCGCGTGGTGAAGGCGCACCGCAGCCAACCAGGGGCGGGACGGGCGCGGATGTGAGCGGTGAGTTCGACCGTGGGCACCCAGGCGATGGGCAGGTCGGTGAAGAAGATCGTGGGGGGAAACGAGTCGACGGCGACGAGGAGCGCAATCGTGTCGATGGGCTCGTCATCGCGAAGGCGAAACCAACCTTCGACACGGGGCGCTCCCGAACTGCCCCACGCTGAGGCACGTTCCGGGGGCAGCCGTAATTCGACGCGCCCCATGAACGGTGGGGGAAAGGTCTCGGTCGGTTCGACGGGGAGGCACTCCTCGACCGGAGGCAGATCTGGAGGGCCCGCTTCCATGCGTTCGACCCCGGACGACTCCTGGAGATCGCCGAACGATCCGAGCATGCGCAGCAGTGGCCGACCGGCATCAGACATCGTTGCCGACACCGTCGTGAATCGCTTCCCCGCTTTCACGATCTCGGTCGAAACCGTGATGTGCCCGGGAGCGCCAGGAGCGAGGTAGTGGGCGGTGACGGTCACCGGATCCGGTCGCGCCGATGCCAGTGTTGCGGCTCGTGCCGCTATCGCGAGCAGATATCCACCGTTCGCTGCCCCGACGATGTCCCATCCCGGAGCGATCGCTCCTTGCCAACTCCCTTCTCCGGTGCGAGAAAGCGCCGACGCTGCGGCGAGGCTCACGGGGTACGCCAAATCGTCATGCTGGCGGTTCCTCATCTGGATCTGGAACCGTAACGAGCACTTCACGCTCGGACTGGACTCTCCATTCGGCGAACGAGCGCACCGCGAGCACGATGACCACGGCCACGCCGGCACCAGTGGCAAGGGCCACTGCAACTGCAACCAGGCTTGCGGCGATCGGGCACGCCTCGGGTGCACACGACGCATCCGTGACGAAGTATCCGACCACCGCGCCGGCGACAGCGGAAATGAGGATCGGAACTCCGAGTCGCGGGTTGGGGAGCCTCATCGAGCGATCCGTCGCCCGGTGTCATCGGCTCCCGCTGCCTCGAGTACCTCGGGTGGCGCAAGCTCAGGGGGGATTCGTAGGGCCTCGCCGGAGCGGGGGAGGATCGGTGCAATGGCGACGGCGAGATCGCGCCTCCAACAGAGCACGGCGACGACAGCGCCGGACACGAGGATTGGGATCGCCGTCGGGAAACCGACCGCGATCGAAGCGAATATTGCAGCGGCGGGATAGGCCAGCCGCGCTGCGGTGAGCGCACCGGGCACCGTACGTCCGAGGGCAAGTGCGAGGAGCACGGACCAGGCAGCGAATGCCCATGACGCCGGAGCGACCCCGCCCGGACCTGCGATGGCGACGGCGGGCGGAGTCAGCAGGAGCGCAAGCAGGGCGACGACTGCTGCGGGAGGTGTGCCGTCGGTCGACGGGAGCCGACGCAGCCACCGACCCAGCCATGGCCCCAGGTTGGCGGCGAGCGCGCCCGCCCCCACGGCGATCACGGCGTTGCCCCAGAGGGTGTCGACCGCTGCCCCTACCCCAATCCAGGCCAGTGCCACGGTCGTGCCGAGATGCCGGGCCCACCGGCCTCGCGCCAGCAGGGTGCCCGACACCGCGACGATGGTGAGGATCGCAAGACCACCGCTGAACAGCACCGCCGCCGACACCGCAAACGGCTCCGGGGCAAGGGCAAGGGTCACCCAGCCGACGCCCGAGGTGACGACGATGAGGAGTGCGACGATGAGTGGTGCAGCAGGCACGGGCCGCATTATCGCCCGAGCCTGGGGGGACTCTGCCCCCTCATGGGGTTCTCCTCAGCGGCTCGGCCTGGTGTCGACCTGGCCGGGAATGCGTTGGTTGCCGAGGAAGGCGCTGTAGCGGTAGACATCCGGTGGGAACGCGCTGAAATCCATCTGGAAACTGTCCCCGGGGGCGAGAGTCTCGCTCTGGAAGAGCGGCTCACCGTCGTCGCCGTTGTCCCGGGACACGATCTGGTATGCACGAGGCGGGTCCTGGTTGCGGAACTCGACGATCCATGACACCTCGAGATCGAGGACGACGCCCTGCGGCGTAAAGCGGCCGTTGTCGATGATGACCACCGTCACACCTTCGGGAGCGGCCTCGGTGGTCGTGGTGGTCGACGGGAGTTCGTTGCGCTCCAGCGCGGCGAGAGAGGGTCCACTGGCACACGCAGCCAGCAGAAGCGCGGTCGCTGACAACAGGCCGATCACACGCCGCACCGTCGATGCTCCTCTCGCTGTGGCGGGGATTGTAGGGCCGACGACGTAAAGGCCGCGTTTGGCCATCGCTGACAAGGGCAAGTGTTCCCGCAGGATCACGGGCTGGCTGGCGGGAACGCCGGCGTCTGAATCGGCGGTGACCAGAATTCCACCTCGTGCCACGCCCCCTCAGATTGCTCGAGCGTGATCACGGTGGCGTGTCCCGGCTTGTCGGTATGGAAATCCGCAAAGCCGCGGCGGAGCAGGGAGCGGCGCAGAGCCTGGATGGGATCCTGGTGGGAGACCGCAATTGCAACCTCGCCAGCTTGAAGACCCTCCAGCCGAAGGATCGCCGCCTCGGCGCGGAGAGCGAGTTCGGTCAGGCTCTCCGGCGAGAAGGCGAGGTCCGCCGGGTTCGACGCATAGGCCGCAAGTTCCCCGGGGAATGTCTGGTCGAGATCGCTCCACGCCGTTCCCGCCCACCTCGTCGACAGTCCCCACTCTGTGAGACCTTCATCGATCACGGGTTCGAGTCCGAGGCGTGAGGCGATAAAGCTCGCGGTCTCCCGGGCACGATCGAGCGGTGAAGTGACCAGCACGGATGCGCCGGAGTCGGCGAGATGCTCGGCAGCCGCGGCCGCCTGCGACCTTCCCAAGGCCGAGAGCGGATAACCCGGCAATCCGGCGTACACCACACCGCCGGGGTTGTGTACCTCGCCGTGACGGACGAGGTGGAGGCGGGCGAGCACGGTCGAAAGTGTAGGGGTGGCGATACTGTGCGATCGTGGTCGCGTTCCTCGAGCACATCACTCACGTCGACATGGACGCATTCTTTGTGGAGGTCGAACGGCAGCGTCGGCCCGAGTTACGCGGTCGTGCGATGGTCGTGGGCGGCGTCGGGCCGCGCAGTGTCGTGGCGAGTGCTTCCTACGAGGCGAGGAGCCGCGGGGTTCACTCCGGTATGCCGATCGCCCAGGCGCGCCGTCTGTGTCCCCACGCGACGGTGGTTCCTCCCGACCACTCGGCCTACCACGCGATGTCACGCGCGATCTTCGGAGTGCTTGCGGGTTTCTCTCCCGTCCTCGAAGAGGTGTCCGTCGACGAGGCATTTCTCGACATCTCGGGACTGCGGTTGCTCTTCCCCACTCCGGCGGCTGTCGCCGAACGCATCCGCGACGAGGTTCGCGACACGGTCGGACTGCCCTGCTCGGTCGGGGTGGCGGCTACCAAGCTCGTGGCGAAGATGGCTTCGCGAGACGCCAAGCCCGGCGGAACCCTGGTGGTACCGGCAGGGACGGAACGCACCTACCTCGCCGTCAAGCCCGTGCGATCCCTGTGGGGGGTGGGTGAAGCGACCCATGCCCGCTTGGAGGAACTCGGCGTGGTGACCATCGGAGATCTGGCGGAAGTACCCCGGTCCCTGCTCGTACGGCGCCTCGGAAACGCCCTTGGCGGCATGCTGTCCGACCTCGCCAGCGGGATCGACGAGCGCACCGTCGAGCCCGCGGGACCGGCGCGCACGATTTCCGTGGAGGAGACCTACGACGTGGATCTCGACGAGCCGGCCCGCATGGATCGGGAGCTGCTGGGGCAGGCGGACAAGCTCAGTTCCCGGCTCCGGCAGGAGGATCTGGTCGCCTCGACGGTGCATCTCAAGGTTCGCTTCGGCGATTTCACGACCGTGACGCGCAGTCATACCTTCAGCGAGCCGGTGGCCACCGCCCTGGAGCTGCATCGGTCGGCCCTTGGGCTCCTCGGAAGGACCGATGCGGCGAGGCGGCCGGTGCGTCTGCTCGGTCTCGGGGTCGGTGGGCTCGTCGCCGCCACCGCT
>JBBTKD010000166.1:0-7445 GCA_038059105.1 Actinomycetota bacterium
AGGGCTCGGTCATCACTCCGGAGGCCGCTCGTCGCATCGCGTGCGATGCCACGATCACGGAGATCGCTCGAGACGGAAACTCGGTGCTCGACGTCGGGCGGGCCAACCGATCCATCCCCGCAACGATTCGCCGGGCACTGATCGCTCGGGACGGCGGCTGCACCCATCCCGGGTGCGACCGCCCTCACCGATGGTGCGATGCCCATCACATCGTGCATTGGGCCGACGGCGGACCCACCAGTCTCGACAACCTCCGACTCCTCTGCCGCCAGCATCACCGCATGACCCACGAAGGGCTGCCCTCCCGGCGGGAATGAAGACGCGGCTAGCCCGGCAACGCCCGATCGACCACCTGCCCCGCAGACACTCCACCGGGAAGACTCCCGTACGCCAGACCCGGGTCTGCGATCCGCGTGGCTACGAACAGATCCGCCACCGCCGCCGGCGAGTACCGCAGCAGCAGTGACGCCTGAAGCAACACTGCGGCACGCTCGACGAGACGCCGCGCCCCAGCCTCGTCGCCGTCACTAAGCGTGTCGCGCCACCGGAAGAGTGCCGCATCGAACCGGGGATCGGCCCCGGCGGCAGTCTCGAGTTCACCGACGAACGCGGCGACGGCCTCCGGACTGCGGACGACGGCACGCAGCACGTCGAGGGAGATGACGTTGCCCGATCCCTCCCAGATCGAGTTGAGCGGACTCTGTCGAAACAGCCGGGGCATCCCCGAGTCCTCGACATAGCCCGAACCGCCCAGGCATTCGAGCGCCTCGGCGGCATGCCCCGGGCTGCGCTTGGTGAGCCAGTATTTGACGATGGGGGTGGCGAGTCGGGCAAAGTCGACCTCACTCCGGTCGTACGCGCCGGCAAGACGCATCGCAGCAAGGGTGGCGGCCTCCGACTCGACGGCGAGATCGGCGAGCACGCTGCGCATCAGCGGCTGCTCGACCAGGGTCTTCCCGAAAGCCTGGCGGTGTCGCGAGTGGTGGACGGCCTCGACGAGCCCGTGACGCATCTGCGCGGCAGCACCGAGGGCACAATCGAGCCGGGTTCGGTTGACCATCTCGATGATCGTGGCAACCCCTCTCCCCTCATCCCCGAGGCGATAGGCAAGGGCTCCATCGAGTTCGATCTCGGAGGAGGCGTTGGACCGGTCTCCCATCTTGTCCTTGAGGCGCATGATCAGGATGGCGTTGCGGGTGCCGTCGGGCCGGTAACGCGGCATCAGGAAACAGGTGAGCCCCTCCGGCGCCTGAGCGAGCACGAGGAAGACATCGGACATCGGCGCCGAGCAGAACCATTTGTGGCCGGTGAGCGAGTACTCGTTTCCACCGAGTGGGCGCGCCACCGTCGAGTTTGTTCTGACATCCGACCCCCCCTGCTTCTCCGTCATCGCCATACCGGCGGTGAGACCGCGCTTCTCGTTGGCGGGGAGATCGCGCTCGTCGTAGTCGCGGGAGGTGAGCCGCGGTTCCCAGAGTGCCGCCACCTCCGGTGTTGCCCGCAGCGCCGGCATCACCGCGTACGACATCGACAGCGGGCACATGTGCCCGTAGTCGACCGGGCTCCACACGATGATCTTGGCGCACCGCAGGACGTGGGCGCCGGGGCGGCCATCGGCCCATGCGGAGCCGTGGAGACCGCGGGAGATGGCCGCCGTCATCAGGTGGTGGTAGGCCGGGTGGTACTCCACCCGATCGATCCGGTTGCCGTAGCGGTCGTGGGTGTGCAGCACGGGGCGATTGCCCTCGGCGGCCCGTCCCCAACCGCGCGCGGTCTCGGACCACACGAACTGCCCCGCCTCAACCAGTTCGGCCTCGCCCCAGGCGACGCCTTCCCGGGCGACGGCGTCGACCAACGTCCGGTCGGCGAGATAGCCGTTCAACCCCTCGAGCGGCGGTGGCTGATTGATGACCTCGTGCGTCGACGGCATGGCTCCCTTTCGGTTACTTGCTCGCGGCGCGCTCCAGGATCGAATCGAAGTAGCGGGCGAGTTCGGTCTTAAGTTGCTCGAGGGATTCGATCACGTAGAGATCCTGATGCTGTTCGTAGAGCACCTTGTCGTGTCCGATCACATTGTCAACGCTGAACTCGTGGTAGTTCATCCGGCCCTCGGCGGCGTTGAGGAACTCTTCGCCGCCGGACATGAGTCCCGTACCGAACACCTTCATCTTTCCGCCCTCGCGGATCATTCCGAACTCGGTCGAGTACCAGGCGAGACGCTTGATGTTCTCTTTCTCCGCGTCGGATACCGCGGCGTGGTACGCCGGGGCGAACATCTCCTGCAGCTCGGCATAGCGGCGGAGCATGAAGAATGGGAGGTGGCCGAAGATATCGTGGAACATGTCGGGTTCAGGCGTCCAGTCGAGTTCCTCCCACGAGCGCATGTAGTTGGTGATCAGGAACTCGTGCCGATCGAAGTAGCGGTACCACTCGTCCGAGTCGGTATAGCGGACATCGGTGCGCACGATCGTCCACCCGCTCGCGGGAGTGATCTTGGTGTTCAGTTGGTCGAGGCTGGGCACGCCCTCCGATGGGAGTTGGAGAAGGCGGAACCCTTCGAGGTAGAGCGCGGAGGCGTGTTCCTCGATCCGCGGAACCTGGCGGCGATACAGCTCGGCCCAGGTCTTGTTCTGTTCGGGTGTGAACTCGATGTCCTCCACCGGCATCCTCCATCACTCGTCGACCCCGGAAATGTAACCGCCGGGAAGCGATCCGTCCCCCCTCACCCCGGTAAAGCGAGGAGATCCCCATCGATCTGATCGATCGAAGAGACACCGCAGAGTGTCATGGTGCGCACCAGCTCATCGATGAGTTCAGTCATCACCGTAGCGGCCCCGTCGCTCCCTCCGAGGGCGAGGCCCCAGAGGAACGGGCGCCCGACGAGCACCGCTGACGCCCCGAGGGCGATTGCCTTCACCACGTCGTAGCCCCCGCGGATTCCCCCGTCGACGAGAACGGGAACCCGCCCCGCCACGGCAGCGGCTACCGCGGGCAGGGCATCCGCGGAGGCGATCGCTCCGTCGAGTTGCCGACCTCCGTGGTTGCTCACGATCACCGCAGCCGCACCGGCGTCCACCGCACGCAATGCGTCGTCGGCTCGAAGGATGCCCTTGACGATGACGGGTAGGCCTGCGATCGAGGCGATCCAGCCGATGTCGTCCGGGGTGAGCGCGGCATCGAAGGAAGCGTTGGTGTATTCAGCGAGCGCCGAGCCGTCACTGCTGTACAGGGCGGTGGCAAGATTTTCGACCCTCATCCCGTCGGGAAGATCGAAACGGTTCGCCTCATCGCGGCGTCGTCGCGAGAGCACCGGAACATCGACGGTCAGCACGATCGCTCGGTAACCGGCGGCCTGCGCTCTCTGAACGAGATCGACAGTCACCTCCCGGCCACGGTGGCAATAGAGCTGAAACCACCGCGGCGAGTCCGGTGCCGAAGCGGCAACATCCTCGAGACTGATCGTCGCCATCGTCGACACCACCATGACCGTCCCGGTCCGTGCGGCCGCCTGCGCCATCGCCGACTCCCCGCCGGGGTGAGCCAGTTTCTGCACTGCCATGGGAGCGATGAGGATCGGCGCCGTCATCGGTATGCCGAGGACCTCTGCGCCGGCACTCACCGCGGAAACATCGCGCAAGACGTGCGGGAGGAGAAGGATCCGTCGCCATGCTTCCGAGTTGGCGGCCAGAGTTACCTCGTCGTCGGCGCCCCCGGCGAAGTAGTCGTACGCCGCGGGATCGAGTACTGCCCTGGCGCGGGCTTCGAGGCTCACCGAGTCCATGGAACGACGCTACCCGCTGCAACGCTCCGTCGTTAATCTCCCGTCCTACCCAAGGAGGTTCCGGTGAAGCGTGTCGGTCTGTCGACCGTTGTGGCGGCCCTCGTCGCAGCGGCATGCGGTGGAGGCGAGACCACTGCGACCACCTCGGGGTCGACAACTTCGACACCCATCACCGTGACCACCACCACGGCGGCGACAACCACTGTCGCCGTCACCGGAACCTGGTTCGACGGCCTCGCCGCTGGAGTCTGTTTCGACGATGTGTTCCTTCCCGACGGGAGTTACGACTTTTCAGTCCCCGCCGCGGTGGTGCCGTGCGACGGCCTGCATGACAACGAGGTCGTGGCCCGGGTATCCCTCGGCGAAGGGGCGTTCCCTGCCGACGACCTCGCCGCAACAGTTACCGATCTTTGCGCCGACGAGTACGAGGACTTCTTTGCGGTGCCCATCGAAGATACCGCGATGTCCTCCTTCACCTTGATGCCCGATCAGGCGGACTGGGATGCAGGCGCCCACGACGCGCTCTGCATGGTCTACGGCTTGCAGCCGGTGATTGGTACCGCCGCCAGCGCCGGCCTCACCGCACCCGGTGAGGTGCTGGCCATGCTGGCGATCGTCGACGACGGCTCGCAGCATCTGTTGTTGGTCGATGCAGGGAGCGGCAGGGTGCTCACCGACCTCACCGCGCCGGGAGCGCCCGAGCCCACCGGGGTCCCGTCGTGGGCCCCCGACACCACCGCCCTTGCCTTTGCGGCATTCGTATCCGAGGGTGACAGCGATATCTTCCTGGTGAACCCGGAGGACGGCGAGACCGTCGTCATCGTGGAGGACGCCGGTGCTGCCAGCAGTCCGGCGATCGCCCCCACCGGCACCGCCGTCGCATACGCCTCCGACATTGGCGGGGAGGAATTCGAGATCTACGTGATCGACTTCGAAACCGGAACGACCGTGATCCTCACCGACAACACGGATCGCGACGTCAGCCCGCATTGGTCTCCTGACGGGACCCGTATCGCATTCCGCGGACGACGCAGCGGCAACAGCGACGTGTACGTCATGGATGCCGACGGTTCCAACGTGACCCAGCTCACCAGCGACCCCGCCTTCGACGGCGATCCGAGGTGGTCCCCCGATGGTTCGCGGCTCCTGTTCACCTCGGACCGCGGCGGAAGCTTCGACATCTGGATAATGAACGCGGATGGAACAGGACAGACACAGCTCACCACCCATCCGGCCGACGACGAGTACCCGACCTGGTCGAGCGACGGGCGTCTCGTCGCATTCCAGACGACTCGCCACAGCGACACCCAGGTGTGGCTGATGCGGGTCGACGGGAGCGACCAGTCGATGCTGGTAGGGACCTTCCCAACCGCGTTCCCTATGTTCGCACCGGTGCCCCTCGGCTAGTGCTCCCGATCCGCAAGTTGCCGGACTCAGGGCGGGTATCAGCGGCGCGCGTAGAGCGGCGGGAGCTCTAACCCTGGCTTGAACTCGGTATGACGGTCAGCCTATTTCCGCCAGGGCCGCGAGAACCGATGCGTGCATCGCACCGTTGCTGACGACGAGGCCACGGTTGTTCTCGAGTTGGTCTCCGGTCGTGAAGTCGAGAAGCAACCCGTCGAGGTCGGAGATCGTGCCACCGGCACCCGACACGATGGCCGCTCCAGCGGCGTGATCCCACACGCGCTCCCGCCAGTCGTCTCGATTCCGCGGTCGGACATAAACGTCTGCCATGCCTGCGGCGACGGCGGCGTACTTTGCCTGACTGTCGATCCGCACCCAGCCCCCGCCGATGCCCACGTGCTCGACAATCCTCTGCAGCAATTCCGGATCGCCGTGGGACGACTCGACGCTCCCGAGCATTCGGGCCCTGCTGGGATCGGAGATCCCAGAGACGGCGATCGAACGAACCTTTCCCCCTCCCAACGACTCGACGAACGCCCCGATCCCGGGTCCTCCCCACACCAGCACACCGTGCATCCCTGAGAGTTCGAGCCGCGGACAGCCCAACACTCCCAGCACGGGAATGCCGTTCTCGACGAGACCGACGGCCACCGCAAACTGCTCGCCACGAAGAAAGCCTTTGGTGCCATCGATCGGGTCAACCGCCCAGAACCGATCACCCGGCCGTCCACGCTGATCGATCCAGCCGAAGACCTCGCTGCTCGTCACCGATTCTCCAATCGTATTCGTCACTGCACCGACGACCCCGGCCACCGCGGCGTCCCCGCCCGCGGCGAGATCGCGTGAACCCTCCTCGGCGCGGATCTCGTCGCCGGGGAACTCGGTGGCGATGGCACGAAGCAGCACTGCCTGCGATCCGAAGTCGGCGATCGTCACGGGTTCGCGCTCTCGCTTCTCAAGACGAGCGAGCCTTGCCGATGCCGCGGCCATACAGAGCTGCGACGCGGTACGCACCGCACGACGGGCGAGGTCGATCTCGAGAGCCAGGTGGGACCCGTGGATGCTCACGACGCGATTCTGCCATCTCCACCATCGACACCACCGCCGCGGGTAGGTTGCTCTCTGTGCGCTACCTGGACGCCGCCACCACCCGTGCCTGCCTCAGCATGAGCGATGCGATCACGGCGATGGAACGCGCCTTCGGAGACGATCGCGAGACCCCCGTGCGGAACCAACTCGGACCCTCGCTCTTCATGCCCGGCCGCGTGGCAAATGACACCGGGGTGAAAGTGGTGTCGACGGTTCCGGGCAAGCCGTTCGGCATCGTGGCGGTCTTCGACGGTGACGGTGCGTGCCGCGGTCTCGTCGACGGACCCACCCTCACCGCGATCCGCACTGCGGCCGGTGCGGGACTGGCGACACGGCTGCTCGCGAGGCCCGATGCCCGCACGATGGCGATGCTCGGTGCGGGAGCGATGGCGTTCGACCAGATCGTGGCGATCCAGGAGGTTCGGCCGATCCTTGACGTGCTCATCTGGAGCCGCGACTCGCAACACGCTAAAGCGCTCGCCTCACGGGTCGGGGGCCAGGTTGCTGCCGACCCGTCTGAAGCGGTGAGCGCAGCGGACATCGTCTCGACGGCAACGCCGTCGAGACGGCCTCTGTTCGCGGCGGGTGCGGTCCGTCCAGGCACGCACATCAATGCGGTCGGTGCCTTCACTCAGGAGATGTGCGAGATCCCACCCGAGGTCGTCCGTCACGCCCGGGTGTTCGTGGACGACATTGCGGCGGCGGCCGCTGAGGCTGGCGACCTGCTGCAGGCCGATCGCCAACCCGACGGCACCATCGCCGATCTCATGGCGGGCCGCAAGACGGGACGCAACAATGCCGAGCAGATCACATTCTTCAAGTCGGTTGGCATCGCCTCACAGGACGTCGCCGCCGGTGTCGCCGCGCTGATCGAGGCGGACCGCAAGAACCTCGGCATCGTGCTGTGACTCCAGACCCGGGCGGGGCCCCAACCCCACCCTCCTCCCGAGCATGGGGGCCGTGTCTTGCAGACCCGGTCGGGGGCCCCAACCCCCGACCTCCTCCCGAGCATGGGGACCGTGTCTCCCAGACCCGGTCGGGGGGCCCAACCCCCGACCTCCTCCCGAGCATGGGGGCCCCTGCCCCACGCCGGGCCGTCACTCGCGAGCATGGTGATGGACGCGTGATCGGATCAGGCCTTGTCCTGAGCCTTGAGCAACTTGGGTGATAC
>JBBTKD010000167.1:0-1244 GCA_038059105.1 Actinomycetota bacterium
CCGTCGCGTCGGATCATGTCCTCTGCGGGCTTTCGCCCGGTCGTTCCCGCGGCGCGACGCTTGGCGCGTGATGCTTCCTCAGCCTCCGGATCGGGGTAGCCGAAGGCAACTGCGTACTTGCATGACTGACCGTCTGAAAGTCCAAGAACTTCACGCGCCACATCGGTGTGGTGCAGTGTCACCGGGCAGGAGCCGACCCCGCGCGTGGCTGCGGCCAGCATGAGGTTCTGTGCAAGACGCCCGATGTCGAAGTCGTTGCCCTCGGGGTTCTTCACGAGGGCGATCGTGGCCACTGAGTTGCGCACCGGGTTGGTGAAGTCCCCGGCCGTGGCGATGCGTTCTCTCCCGGCGGCATCCTCGAAGACGACGAGTGTCCAACCCTGCACATTCTTCGACGACCCGGTCCAGCGCCCGGCTTCGAGGATGGCTTCGAGATCTGCTCGTTCGAGAGGCTTGGAGAGGAAGAAGCGTGTCGCGCGGAGGTTCTTGATGGTCGCGTAGGTGTCTCTTGCGGTCATGGGGGGACGGTAGCAATAGGCAATAGTCGGTCGCCTGCGGCGACCTCCGCAATGGGCAATAACGCGACCACGGTTACGCGAGGTTGTTGCCCATTGCCCATTGCCCATTGCCCATTGCCAATCGCCAATCGCCAATCGCGGGAGGCCGCCTCTGGCGGCCGACCTCCTACCCCTTGGCCTTTGGGGCGATCATCATCAGGGCGCTCCCGGCGAGGGCGACGAAGACCCCGAACCCGAGTGCGTCGATTGTGTCGCTCACCGTCGTGTCGATCCCCCGATGCACCTGGAAGGCGAAGAGTCCGGCGACAACGAACCCACCGATACCGGCGAGACGCCGCAAGCCATCGGGTATCCCGGGGATGAACGCCGCGAGCAGACCGAGCGCCCCGAGACCAGCGACGACGAATCCGACAGCCGGATCACCGGATGCGTTGAGGTCCCACAGGAAGGGGAGTGCCACATCGAACGAGTTGGCGGTGCCGAACCCCTCGAGATCGAACCACGGCAGGAATGCCGCCGCGATCAGGGCGATCGCACCGATGGCGCCGAGGGGGAATCCACCAGATGCGTCAGAGGGGGCGGTGGCCGACCCTGCCGTCAACGTCTGCAGGCGCCGGGCATCGACCCATCCGGTCCAGCCGTTCGATCCGATGACCTTCGCCCAATCACCGCGCCGTTCGGCGATGCTCAACTCAACCCTCGGCTGCAGCGTGGCAATCGGTTCGA
>JBBTKD010000167.1:1344-15235 GCA_038059105.1 Actinomycetota bacterium
CGCCGTTCGGCGATGCTCAACTCAACCCTCGGCTGCAGCGTGGCAATCGGTTCGACGGCCGGGTCCGGGTCCTGCCAAGCCCGGAGCCCGCCCTCCGGCACCCGGTGGCTAGGCGCCCACACCGCGGATATGACCATCGTTGGTGCCGACTCGGCGGGGACGGGGGTCGCTGCCGCGGGTGCAGGCGTGGCGACGGCAGCTGTTGCCGGTGCTGTCTCCACGATCGCAGAGGGCACCGAGCCCACCGCACGATCCGTGGCGGCGACGAGTTCGTTGAGCGCCGCCACGAAACCCTGGCGGGTGAGACCGTCGATGTACAGAGTCGAGGTCAGGGTGACATCCATGCGCGTGCCTGTTGCGGCCACCGCTCCGGTGACTCCCGTGCCGCGTCCCGGAAGGTTGCGCCGCACGGCTTCGACGCGTGGCGCGTTGGCGGCGAGTTCCGTGTGCTGGTTGGTGAGTTGCACTCGCTCGTCGTCGACGGTGACGGCCACCGTGATGGGAGTGTCCCCGGAGACGGTCAGCGTTCCGTCGGCGGCGACGTCAACCCCTGATTCCGCCTTCGCCCAATCGGCGATCTTCTCGAGTGCGATGCGATCTGGAGATGAACCTTTTGTGGCCATGGCCGCAACGCTACTCCGCTCGACCATCGCGCGCAGAGAGCCTATCTGCAGGCGCTCTCGTTAGCCTGTCACGATTCCCCATAGAGGACTCCGTGGATCGGCCGGCTTTCACCATCGGGATCGAGGAGGAGTACCTCCTGATAGACCCCGTGACCCGCGACCTGGTGCGGGATCCGGGAGACGAGGTCTGGGCGGTATTTCGCGAGGTGCTCGGCACCCAGGTGAGCCCCGAGTTCCTCAAGGCGCAGATCGAGGTTGGGACCACCATCTGTCGCACTGTGGGCGAGGCCCGCAGCGACCTCGCTGGCCTGCGGCGTCAGTTGGTCGGTGTCGCCGAAGAGCACGGTATGCGGTTGATCGCAGCATCGACCCACCCGTTCGCCGACTGGGCACAACAGCAGGTCACGGATCGGGAGCGTTACCTGATGCTCGCCAAGGACCTCCAGGTCGTGGTGCGACGCCTGGTGATCTGCGGCATGCACGTGCACGTGGGCATCGAGGATCCCGAGGTGCGGATCGACCTGATGAACCAGGTCACGTACTTCCTGCCTCACCTTCTGGCGCTCAGCACGTCATCGCCGTTCTGGCACGGCATCGAGAGCGGACTCAAGTCATATCGACTCAGCGTGTTTCGTTCGCTTCCCAGGACCGGCATCCCCGAGCAGTTCTCGTCGTGGGCCGAGTATCAGCGTCATGTCGAGATCCTGGTGGGGCCCGGCTTGATCGAGGACGCCTCCAAGTTGTGGTGGGACGTGCGGCCCTCGGCAAAGTATCCGACACTCGAGTTGCGGATCTCGGACATCTGCACCCGCATCGACGACGGCATGGCGGTGGCGGCCCTGTTCCAGTCGTTGCTGTCGATGCTGTATCGACGTCGGTCTCACAACCAGCGGTGGCGGCATTACTCCCCGATGCTGATCGCTGAGAATATGTGGCGAGCCCAGCGGTACGGCACCGAGGGTTCGCTCATGGACTTCGGCCGGGGTCAGCTCGTGCCGTATCCTGACCTGCTCGAGGAGTTGATCGCCCTCGTGCGTGAGGACGCCGAAGAACTCGGCTGTCTCGCCGAGGTGGAGTACGCCCGCAACGTCGTGGCATCGGGGACGAGCGCCGACCGTCAGGTAGCCACCTATCGGGCAGCGCTTGCGGCCGGTTCCAACGATCAGGAGGCGCTCGCCGCCGTCGTCGATGAACTGGTCGTCGACACGACCACCGGCCTGTAGCCAGGGCACTAGGGTCTGCGCGCCATGTTCGACCATGCCCGCACCGCCGTCGAAGCCGCCCTCGCCGCTGGCGCCACCTACGCCGATGCTCGCTTCGTCGAGAGCCGCGATGAGCAGATCGAGGTTCTGAACGGCAGCGTCGAGCAGCTCGATCGCGGAGAAGCCGCCGGGGTCGGGGTGCGAGCACTCGTCGGATCGTCGTGGGGATTCTTCGGCACCCATGACGTTTCGCCTGCTGCGTTGCGATCCGCAGGCAAACGGGCGACCGAGATTGCCAAGGCCTCGGCAGTCGTTCCGGGTAAGCCATCACCACTCGCCGATGTGCCGGTGGTCCAGGCCGAGTACGAGACCCCGTTCACCGAGGCTCCGCTCGAGGTGCCGCTCTCCGACAAGGTCGATTTGCTCATGGCCGTCACCGCCGCAATGCAGGAGGTCAAAGAGGTTCGCCTCGCCCGGGCTTCGCTCGGCGCATGGGACACCCACAAGTGGTTCGTGTCGTCCCAGGGTCACCAGATCCATCAGCACATCGTCGAGACCGGAGGCGGATTCGATGCCACCGCCGTTGGCGAGGGCGAATCGCATCGACGGTCGTTCCCCCAGTCGTTCGGGCAGTTCGAGACCGGCGGGTTCGAGATCATCCGCCGCTGGGACTTCCTCGCCAATGCACCGCGGATCGCTGACGAGGCCGCCGCTCTCCTCAAGGCGGACAACTGCCCCGAGGGTGAGATGACGATCATCCTCGAAGCGAGCCAGTTGGCGCTGCAGATTCACGAGTCCGTGGGCCATGCCATCGAGCTGGATCGGATCCTGGGATGGGAGGCGGCGTTCGCCGGCACTTCCCACCTCGAATTGCCCAAGCTTGGCACCCACAAGTACGGCTCCGAGTTGATGAACATCACCGCCGACGCCACGCTGCGCGGCGCTCTCGGATCGTTCGGCTTCGATGACGAGGGGACGCCAGCCCAGCGCGTGCCCATCGTCGACCGGGGCCGGTGGGTGGGCGTGTTGTCGGGACGCGACTCTGCCGCCATTGCCGGTTTGCCACCTGGTGGGATGGTGCGCGCCGATGGGTACGCCCGTCTCCCGATGGTCCGCATGACCAACGTCGGGTTGCTCCCGGGGGATTCGTCGCTGGACGAGATGATCGCCGCCACTGAGCGCGGGATCTTCATGTCGACCAACCGGTCATGGTCGATCGACGACAAGCGGCTCAACTTCCAGTTCGGTTGCGAGATCGGGTGGGAGATCGAGAACGGGAAGCTCGGTCGTATGGTGAAGAACCCGACCTACACCGGGATCACGCCCCGCTTCTGGGCGCAACTAGACATGCTTGCTGGCGAGTCGGAGTGGGTGCACTGGGGCACACCGAACTGCGGCAAGGGCCAACCGATGCAGGTCGCCCATACCGGTCACTCGGCCGCCCCGGGTCGGTTTGCGGAAGTGCGGGTGGGGGTCAAGGGATGACTGATGCCCGCTCCGCAGCCGATCGGCTCGTCGAGATCGTCGGCAAGCGTGCCGAGGCCGAGGCCACCGTTGCGGTCGGTCGCGCCGAACTCACGCGCTTTGCCAACTCTTTCATCCATCAAAACGTCGGTGAGGAGTACGTCAACGTGCGGCTCCGGGTCGCCGCCGGTGGACGCGTCGCGACCGTCACGGGCAACCGGGCCGACGACGCGGCTCTCAGCAAACTCGCTGAGGACGCGCTCGTTGTCGCTGCCACCCAACCGGTCGACGAGGACTGGGCAGGCCTGACCGCTCCGACGACGATCGCCCCCGCCGACTTCTCCCACAAGTCGACGACTGCTGCGACGCCGGCAGGTCGGGCCGCCACCGTGAAGTCGTTCGTCGGAGCGGGCGAGGGACTGCTCGCAGCCGGGTTCTGCGACACCGATTCATTCGAGACCGCATTCGCCAACAGCCTCGGGCACCGCGCCGCGGCGAGGGGGAGCCGAGCCACGATCGACGGCATCCACCAAACAGGTGAGAGCGCCGGATCGGCGCATCAGACTTCGAACGCGTTCTCCGATCTCGACGGTGCTGCCGCCGGTGCGCTTGCTGCGGACCGGGCTCGCCGCGGACTGCATGCCTTTGACCTTAAGCCCGGTGACTACGAGGTGGTTCTCGCTCCCGAACCCGTCGCCACGATCGCAGTGTTCCTCGACTTCTACGGATTGAACGGCAAGGCATTCAACGAGGGGCAGTCGTTCGTCGAGTTGGGTGCCGCACAGTTTGACGAACGAATCACGGTGGTCGATGATCCGATGGGACCCGGTGCCCTCGGTGAGGCCTACGACGCCGAAGGCACGCCGAAGCAGTCGACCGTGCTCATCGACCGCGGCATCACCAGGACCGTCGTCCACGATCGCCGATCCGGGCGTCGGGCGGGGGTTGCGTCCACCGGCCATGCCTGGGCGATGAGCGGATCGCTGGGGCCGTTCGCCGGACATGTCGTCGTGCAACCGGGCAGCGACACCGTCGACGACATGATCGCCGCCGTTGAGCGCGGGGTGTATGTCGCCACCTTCAACTACTGCCGCATCCTCGACCCCAAGAGCCAGGTGGTCACCGGTCTCACCCGCAACGGCACCTTCATGATCGAGAACGGTGCGATCACGGGGGCGATCACCAACCTGCGGTTTACGCAGTCGTTCGTAAAGGCGTTCGGTCCCGGCAACGTCCTGGGCGTCGGCAACGACCTGCGCTACGCCGACTCCGAGTTCGGCCAGGGTGTAGTCCGCTCCCCATCACTCCGCCTCGCCTCCTGGCACTTCACCGGAGGAGCGGAGGGCTAGGCGCCCCGGCAGACCGGTGCGGAGTCTTCAGTCTTCTCTGGCTGAAGACTGAAGACTTCTGCCTACATTCACCTCGTGAACTTCGCTCGACTCCTCCCGCGCTCGTCCGACTACCGGTTCGAGTTTCTTCGGGCGGATCTGGTGTCGGGGGCGACGGTGGCAGTGGTGGCGTTGCCGCTGGCGCTGGGGTTTGCGGTTTCTACCGGTGTCGGTGCTGCTGTGGGTGTGACCACGGCGATCGTTGCGGGCATCGTTGCGGCGCTGTTCGGAGGGTCGAACTTTCAGGTCAGCGGACCGACCGGAGCCATGACGGTGGTACTCATCCCCATCGTTGCTCAGCGCGGACCAGAGGCGCTCCCGCTTGTGGCGATCGTCGCCGGACTGTTGCTCGTGGCGATGGCCTCCGCTGGACTCGGTCGCTACGTCGGGTTCGTTCCGTGGCCGGTGATCACGGGTTTCACCAACGGCATCGCGGTCATCATCTTTCTCCAGCAACTCCCGCTGGTTCTCGGATTCACACCCGAACCCGCCGAGTCCACCCTGGTCGTTGCCACTCGCACGGTCCGTGGCTTCCTCGAATCACCGGCGGCGCAGGCAGTCGTGATTGCAGCGATCACCGCTGCGGTGATGATCGTGTGGAGCCGTGTTCGCCGACTGCGGACCATCCCGGCGAGCATGATTGCCCTCCTTGCCGGCACCGGGGTGTCCCTGCTCGGCTGGTTCGACGGTATTGCCAGGGTGACCGGGATTCCGCGCGGGGTGCCGATGCCGGACCTCCCGCTCCTTTCGGTTGGCGGCGTGGTGGACATCGCCCGGGTTGCCGTCGTGATCGCGATTCTCGCCGCACTGGAGAGCCTGCTCTCCGCCGTCGTGGCCGACGGTCAGACCATCGAGGAGCGTCACGACCCGGATCGGGAACTGTTCGGCCAGGGGTTGGCCAATGTGGCCGTAGGCTTCTTCGGGGGCATGCCCGCCACGGGTGCTCTCGCCCGCACCGCCGTCAACGTGCGCTCCGGAGCAAAGACGCGACTCGCCTCGGTATTCCATGGAGTGGTGCTGCTGGCGATCCTGCTCTTCCTGGCGCCGCTGGCGACGAGGATCCCGCTTGCGGTCCTGGGCGGAATCCTGATGGTTGTTGCCTACCGGATGGTCGAGTCACACGCCGCCCGAACCATCCTGCGGTCCACCCGATCCGACGCCTTCGTTCTGGTGCTCACGATGGGCGTGACGATCGTGTTCGACCTGATCCTCGCCGTCGAGGTGGGGATGATCGCGGCAGGTTTCCTGTTCGTCGTGCGGATGAGCCAGATGCTCAGCGTCGATCCCGAGGTGCTTTCCGGTTCGATGCCCAGTCACCACGACACGTCGGCCGAGATTCGTGAGGAGGCTGCCCTGGGCCGCGAGGACATCCTCGCCTTCCGGATCGACGGCCCCGTCTTTTTCGGTGCTGCCGCCCAGTTCTTCGATCAGGTGCTCAAGGAGACGCCAGGCATCAAGATCGTGATCCTGCGCATGCGCCGCGTGCCGGTCATGGATGCCACCGGTCTCACCGCCCTCGAAGGTCTGGTGGAGGCGCTTGAGCGCCGGCACATTCTCGTGCTCATGTCCGGTATCCAGCCGCAGCCCATGGAAATGCTCGAACGCACCGGAGTACTCGACAAGATCAGCCGCAACCGCGACCACGTCTTCGTCACATCAGAAGAGGCAATCGAACACGCGCGGATACACCTGCGGAGAGAAGACCACCGCTCACCCGAACGCCCATAGGGAAGCGGTCAATCGTCAATGGACGATGGACGATGGACGATGGACGGCGGGTACAGCGCCTACCCGCCATCCTCTCCTGGAGCTCTCCGCCCCTTCTTGATCTCCGCCCTTCTTCGCTTTCGCTCGAGGCGGCGGCGTCGTGCTGCTGACGGCATTCCCGTGGGGATTCGGTGAGGGTCGATGCGCATCGCATCGGTGAGGATCTCTTCCATCCTGTGTCGGGCGATCGCCCTGTTGCGCCACTGTGATCGGGTATCTCCGGCGGTCACCGTGACGACCCCGTTTGCGGCACGGGAACCCAGCCTCGAGAGCATCCGCTTGCGCAGATCGTCGGGGACCGTGGTGCTGGCGCCGAGATCCCAGGAGAGTTCCACACGGGTTGCCGATTTGTTGGCGTGCTGGCCTCCGGGACCGCCGCTCGTGTCGAAGCGCCACTGCAGTTCATCGGGGGGAACGGTGATGCGTCCGACGCGGATTGAGGTCACGCTCATGTTGGTTCCTGAGGTCCGGTGTATGCCGAGAGCAGGTCTGTGATGGCAACGGCCTCGATACCGCGGGCGTTCAGGATCGAGGCGGCGATCACCGATCGATAGCCGGCGGAGCAATGCACCCACACCGGACCGTCCGCATCATCAAAGTCCGCAGTGCCGAGTTCGGAGAAGTGGATCCGGGTCGCACCCGGGATCACGAACGTGGCTTCGTGGGGGTCGCGGACATCGAGGACGCGAACCCCAGAGTCTTTCGCAAGTTGTGCAAAGGATGCAACCCTGCTCTGTTCCTCCGGATGTCCGGCGGCCCGCCATGCTGCGAGTCCGTCGATCACCACGCCGTCGACGGCGTCGTATCCGATCCGGGCGAGGTCGAGACACATCGCCGAGGTGATCGGCGGCGAATCCGAGATCAGGATGACCGGTGTGCGCCATGGCAACACCCACGCCACATAGATGGCGGCCTCCGCAGAGTACGGGATCGAGATCGAACCCGGGATGTGTCCGGCGGCGAAACTCGGCGTGAATCTCATGTCGACTACCCGGCCGGCGAAACTGGCCACGTATTCCGGACTTCGCACCGGGGGACTCGTCGGAACGGGAGTTGCTCCCGCCTGGTTGATCGGCGCCATGTGGCGGTAGTGGGCCGGAATCAGCCCGTAACCGGCGCGCTGCGCGGCAACGAATTCGTCGATGCCGTCGATCACCAGCGCCGGGTTCCGGGTGCGCTCCTCTGCGATCGTCGACGTCGGGCCGCCAACCGGACCCGCCGCGCAGAATGAACCTGCACCGTGAGTGGGTGCCACAACCACGGTGTCTCCGAGTATCTCGGCGAGTCGGCGCACCGACCGGTACTGGTCGCGGGTGAGGCCATCGGTGAGGTTCGGGTTGACGAGATCGGTTCGACCCACCGCACCCACCAGCATGGAACCCCCGGTGAAGACCACGAGCTCGCCGCCACCGGATACGAGTGCGTATGACGTGTGATGCGGCGTGTGACCAGGGGTGTGGAGGGCGCGCAGGTGCCAACCGTCGGCGATGTCGATCCGATCGCCATCGACGACGGCGTCGTGCCTGACGGATGCCCCCGACCCTGATGGAAGGAGATAGCGGCTGCCGTATCCCGAGGCGAGCAGCGCGCCCCCGCTGACGTAGTCGTTGTGGACGTGTGTCTCCATGACCGCGTTGAGCGAAGCCGAGCCGAACAAGCCCGTGAGTCTGTCGATGTCACGCTGCGGATCGATCACGGCAGCGGTGTCGCCGGCCAGGATCACATAGCTGTGATCGCCCACCGATCGCGTGGAAATCTGGTGAACGGTGACGTCGCCATTGAGTTGGAGGATCGGCACGAGCGGAGGGTATCCGCTCTGTCGGTCGTTACATGATCGGTTCTCCGTCGGCGTCGACCACCCACCAGTTGCCGCCGGCGCCCTGCCCGTTGGCGTCTACCGGCTCGTTGTCGGGTGAATAGCGGTAGAGCGGCCAGCCGTTGTAGGTGACCTGCGGAGGGGGATGCCGGACACCGGATGCCGGATACCAGCAAGAGTCGCAGCCCCCGATATTGCCCATTGCCGTTCGCCCCGTCCTTACGAATTGCGAATTGCGGGAGGCCGCGAAGGCGGTCGCCCTCTTGCCAATTGCGGAGGCCGCCGAGGGCGGCCGACCATCTACCCTTTCCCAATGCCCATCCTCGATCCGCTGTGGCCCCGCGCCGACACCTGGCTGGGTGCGGCGGCGGCCGCTCCAGACCTTCTGGTGGTGGGGGTCCCTTCCTCGTCGGCGTCGCTCAGTCCCTCTGATGCGGCGCGGTTTCCCACCGAGTTTCGGTCGGTGCTGTCTCGGTTCTCCATGTTCGACGGCGAGACCGGCACCGACCTGCGCACGGTCGCCGTCGCCGACCTCGGCGATTGGCCGTTGCAGGGACTCGACATGCACGCGATGCCCCCGGAGGTGCGCACCCGTGTTGCGACTCTTGATCCCGATCCCGTGAAGGCGTTTCTCGGTGGGGACAACGCCATCACTCGACCCCTCGTAAATGGGCTCACCGGAGGCGATCTCGATCGGGTGGGGATTTTGACCCTCGATGCCCATCACGACGTGCGGATCACCGACAACGGACCTACCAACGGCAGTCCGATCCGCGGACTCATCGAAGACGGGCTTCCCGATGGGCGTGTGATCCAGGTGGGAGTCCACTCGTTTGCCAACTCGGCCGAGTACCGCGGGTATTGCGAGGAGCACGGCATCGAGATCGTGACAATGACGACGGTTGACGAGGTAGGAGCGGGTTGGGTGGTCAACAGCGCCCTCAACGACCTCGCCCGACGCTGCGAGTGGATATTCGTCGACGTGGACATCGACGTCCTCGACCTTGCCTACGCCCCCGGTTGCCCCGGTGCCCGTCCCGGCGGGATGAACCCGCGCCAACTTGCAGCAGCGTGTCGCGCTGCAGGACTGCACCCCGCGGTGCGGGCGGTCGACTTCGTCGAAGTCGATCCGGGTCGTGATCGGGATGGTCTCACCGTGATGAACGCTGCCACCGCCTTCCTTGCATTCGTGTCGGGTCTCGCCGGGAGGGATGCATCGTGAGCACCGTCATCATCACCGGGGATCCGCTCACCGCCGCTGAAGTGATCGACGTCGCACATCGTCGGGCCACGGTGGAGGTGGGGCCGGATGTCGCCACCCGCATGGAGGGAGCGCGCCGTATCGTCGCCGGGGTCGTGGCGCGGGGCGAGACCGTGTACGGGGTTACCACAGGGTTCGGTGCACTCGCATCCACCCGGGTAGAGCCGGAGATGTCTGCTGCGATGCAGGTATCGCTGCTGCGATCGCATGCAGCCGGCGTGGGTCCGTCACTTCCCGACGAACTGGTTCGGGCGATGCTGTTGTTGCGGGCGCGCACCCTCGCCCAGGGTCACTCCGGGGTTCGGGTCGAGGTGGTGCAACGTCTCGTTGACATGCTGAGGCACGACCTTCTGCCGGTCGTGCCGTCCCAGGGTTCGGTGGGTGCATCGGGTGATCTCGCCCCCTTCGCCCACCTCGCCCTGCCGGTGATCGGTGAGGGGACGGTTCGCGTGTCCGGGGTCGAGACTCCCGCCGCCGATGCGTTGCGCAAGGTGGGACTCGCACCACTCGTTCTGGAGCCGAAGGAGGGTCTGAGTCTCCTCAACGGCACCGAGGGGATGCTCGCAATGCTGGTGCTCGCCCTCGATCGGGCGCGACGGCTGGTGCGGATCGCCGACCTTGCAGCGGCGCTGAGTATCGAAGCCCTGCTCGGTAGCGAGCGGCCGTTCGCCGCGGAGGTTCACGCGTTGCGCCCGCATCCAGGACAGATCGAATCGGCTCGTCGGATCCGCACGGCGCTCGCCGGAAGCGCCATCGTTGCCAGTCACCGCGACGACTTCGACCACGCGGTGCAGGATGCCTACTCCTTGCGTTGCGCACCCCAGGTACATGGTGCGGCCGCGGACGTGCTCACGTTCGCCGACGAGGTCGCGGCCCGCGAACTCGGATCGATGGTCGACAACCCGATCGTGTTCCCTGAGACAGGCGAAGTGGTCTCAGCGGGGAACTTTCACGGCGAGCCGTTGGCGTTTGCTCTCGACTTCATCGCGATTGCGGTCTCTGAGGTCGCCTCGATTTCCGAACGACGCACCGACCGCATCCTCGACCCGGTGCGTTCCGCAGGGCTTCCGCCATTTCTTGCTGCTCGTCCGGGCCTCGACTCGGGCTACATGATCGCCCAGTACACCGCCGCGGCTCTCGTGGCCGAGAACCGGGTGCTGTCCCATCCGGCATCCGTCGACTCGATCCCGACCTCGGGTCTCCAGGAGGATCACGTGTCGATGGGATGGGGAGCGGGACGCAAACTCAACTCGATTCTCGACAATGCGGTTCGGGTGGTGGCAGTCGAACTGCTCTGCGCCGCCGAAGGCGTCGACAAGCGAGCACCACTTCTGCCGGGTGCCGGAACGGCTGCGGTGCACGCCGCCGTGAGGGTGGTGGTCCCACCTCTCGAGCACGATCGACCGCCGGGCCCGAGTATCGAGGTGATCGCGGCGTTGATCGATAGCGGCGGGCTCGATTTCCCCGAAGTCCGCGAGACCGATGTCACCGCGATCGCGGCGATGATCGACGAAGGCGGACCGGTGGCGGGATGAGGGTCTTCTCGTGTATCACGAGTTGTGATACATTGAGGTCATGACCCAGGCGATCTCAGTCCGGTTGGACGACGAAGCCGTGCGCGCGCTCAAACGGCTCGAAGCGACCGGGATGACTCGCTCGGAAGCCATCAGGGCCGCCCTCGTCGGTGCCGCATCCCGGCTGCGTGACAGGCGAGAGCTCGCCGCTGAGGCCGCGGCGCTCGAAGCCGATGAGGACGATCGCCGCGAGATGCTGGCCGTCGCCGCTCTGATGGAACAACTGCATGCACCGCGGTGACGTGTTCGCACTCCGCCTCCGTAAGGGGACAGGCCACGAGCAGCGGGGCAAGCGTTTCGGAGTTGTGGTGCAGGCGGACGCTCTACTCCCTCGGTCAGTGGTGCTGGTAGCGCCTACATCAACGAGCGCCCGTCAGGCGTCGTTTCGGCCTGAGATCGAGATCGATGCCACCCCGACACGGGTTCTCGTCGAGCAGGTGGGAGCGGTCGATGTTGGCCGGCTCGGCAGCCTTGCCGGTCACCTCAGTCCTGAGGAGCAGTGGGCCGTCGACGAAGCACTGATGACGGTGTTCGGGCTCAGATAACGTTTTGGTCGTACTGCTGGGCGCTCCCCGGTAGGAGAGAGAGGGACGCCGTCGGGTAAGGTCGCAACGCCCTCCGTCGGCCTGCGGGAATGACACATAGTCAGGTACGACATTTGCATGTACAATGCGAGGCTGCATCCGGACGGAGGTGACAGATGGGAACTATCGGCATCCGGGATCTGTCCCGCAACGCCAGTCAGGTAGTCGACCAGGTCTCGTCGACCGGGAGCCCGATGATCGTCACCAAGCACGGCCGTCCTGTCGCCGCGGTCGTGGCCATCGACCCCGACGCCTTGGACGACTTCGTGCTTGCCACCGCGCCGGAGTACGCGGCCGACCGGCGGGCTGCGGACCGAGATCTCGCTGCCGACCGCACCCGGCCTGCCGCGGCGGTAATCGACCGGATCCGTCGTAAAGCCTGAGGACGGCGGTTGCACCGGATACTCCTCGCTACACGGGCAGCACGCGACCTGCGTCGTCTAGGCCCGGGGCCAGAACTCGATCGCATCGCGGCGGCACTGCAGTGCCTTGGCGGCGGCGAGGCGAACCTCGACATCAGGCCCTTAACCGGTAGCGCGCCGTGGCTGCGCTTGAGAGTCGGGGACTGGCGGATCCTCTTCCGGTCGACCGATGATGCAATCCTCGTTGCCCGCATCATCCACCGCAGCGAACTCCAACAGGCGGTCCATACCCTGGAGTGAGCCCTCGCCTTCTCCACTCGAGTGAGCCCACACTCCCCTCGGCCAGCGTTCGTAAATGATCCTCACAGTCACCCGAGGCTTCTCCAGGCCGAAGCCCCCTGGCGCTAGGCCGCAGTTTCCGGTTGGCCGATCCTGAGAGGCACCGACCACTCGTCATCGTCTTCACCAAAGACAGCCTCTACTCGGAGGGTGGCTCCAAGCTTCTCGAGGTAGCCCCGGAGCGTTGAGACTCTGAGATCGGCGGAGTGTTCTAGCTGCGAGATGGCAGACTGGCTGACCTCAAGGAGCGCCGCCACTTCTGCTTGCGACCGCTCGAGGGTGCGACGCAGCTCGTAGAGCCCGATCTCAGCGAGAGTGTCTCTACGAAGACGGTCAAGTCGCTCGTCAGCGCCGGGGCGCGCCTCAACAGCGGCCCCCAAGTTCTTGTAGCTCTTGGTTGATGGCATCAGCTTCCTCCTCGCCGCTGAATCCACATCATTCGTCAAGCGAACCCTCGTCGCGCAACTCCTGCAGGTGCTGGTCATATAGGTCATCGGCGTGTGGTACCGCGGTGGCGTACCAGGCGTCCCAGTCGCCTGTCTTGTCTCCTCCAAGCAGGAGAATCGCGTGGCGTCTCGGATCGAGGGCGAACAGCACTCGGAGAGATCCAGCCGCGGACACAATCAGTTCCTTCATGTTCTTGTGGCGAGAGCTCTTGATCTCACCAACCACCGGGCGCTTCAGATTCGGACCGTTCTCAGCGAGCAGCGTGACTCTGTCGTGCAAAGCCTCCTGCTGTTCCTGGGAGAGGTGGCTCTACCAATCTTCGAACTCATCGGTGTATTCAACCTCCCACACAAGGGGAATATAAGACATAACCTATAATAAGGTCAACCTCATTATCGTGTGAATCAGCGATCCCAGTTGCCTGCCGATGTGATCTCCTCCCCCTCGGCCAGCGTGCGCAAATGTCACCAGAGGATCACGTGACCGGGGTTCATGGGAGAATCGAATCTGTGAGCGACTGGCGAAACGATCGGATTGGATCGGCCCTTCGGGGCGAGAACCCCACCGTTCTGCGCCGGATGTCAGGTGGCTTCGCTGTCATCGGCGATGTTCAGTGGCTCCCGGGCTACTGCGTACTTTTCAGCGACAACCCTGCAGCCGAGCGTCTGTCCGATCTGCCCGCTGCTGATCAGACCGCCTTCCTCAAGAGTATGGCAATGCTCGGCGAGGCGGTGGAGCGCGCCTGCTCCGAAGCCGATACCGCGTTCCTTCGAATCAACCTCGAGATCCTGGGAAACACGGACCCCTTCCTCCACGCCCACGTTTGGCCCCGGTATTCGTGGGAACCACCAGACCTCGTCGGCAAGCCGGTATGGCTCTACCCCCAGAGCAACTGGACTGACCCGTCAATGGCCCTGGGACCCCAACACGACGCGCTCCGTGATGCGATCGCGGAGTATCTCGACCGGAGCCTCTAGGGACAAGACCCCGCCTCCGCCAGCGCTGTCTCACCCGAGCCGAACCACCGTCAAACCTCCGGCGTCACCTGCAAGCTGAACTTGGGG
>JBBTKD010000167.1:15335-25022 GCA_038059105.1 Actinomycetota bacterium
ACCCGAGCCGAACCACCGTCAAACCTCCGGCGTCACCTGCAAGCTGAACTTGGGGTAGTCGTCGGTGATTCCCGCCAGGAAGGCGTAGACGCGCAGCGTCCACTGCATCGATCCCGCAGCAAGATGCTGGATCCCCACCGGAAGCGATCCGGTGAACAGGACGATGAAGAGTGCCGATGCGATGATCAGGTGCGGCAAGACCAAGAAGAGCTTGACGACGATGATCCCGGTCGCCGCCAAACCCCGGCTGGGGTTCACGGCGTGCCGGTAGACGAGGGTGGCCTGACTCATGGCACTCCTTCAGGTGAGATCGCACCGAGGCGAGTCGTGGCCGTTTCTCCCCCCGGAGGGGGGAGGGCCCGAAGGGGAGGGGGGCGTCATGTCTGAAGAGATTCCCCGCAGATCGCGGCGAGTGTCGCCTTCGTCTCTCTCATCGGCCGAAAGACCCCTCCGGTACCCTGAACAGCATGAGTGGTCCACGACCGGTGCGGGCGCCACGGGGTACCTCACTCAACACGAAGGGTTGGTTGCAGGAGGCTGCGCTGCGCTGCCTCATGAACAACCTCGATCCAGAGGTGGCCGAGCGCCCCGACGACCTCGTCGTGTATGGCGGCACTGGTCGGGCGGCGCGGTCCTGGGAAGCCTTCGACGCAATCGTCCGCACGCTGAGCAACCTCGAGAACGATGAGACGCTGCTCGTGCAGTCTGGGAAACCGGTCGGAGTGTTTCGCACGCACGAGATGGCGCCGCGAGTGCTCATCGCCAACAGTCTGCTCGTGCCGGACTGGGCGGACTGGGAGCATTTCTGGGAACTGGAAGCCGCCGGTCTCACGATGTACGGCCAGATGACCGCCGGCTCGTGGATCTACATCGGCACCCAGGGAATCCTCCAGGGCACCTTCCAGACGTTCGCCGCCATCGCCGAGCAGCGCTTCGGCGGGACCCTCGCCGGGACACTCACTCTCACCGCCGGTCTCGGCGGGATGGGGGGAGCACAACCGCTGGCCGTCACGATGAACGACGGTGTCGCCCTCTGCGTCGATGTCGATCCGACCCGCATCGTCCGGCGCATCGAGCAGCGATATCTTGACGAGTTCGCCGATGATCTCGACGATGCCATCGACCGCGTCATCGCCGCCAAACGGGAGCGCCGCGCACTGTCGGTCGGTGTCGTGGGCAATGCGGCCGAGGTGTTTCCGGAGTTGTTGCGTCGCGGGATCGAGATCGACATCGTCACCGATCAGACGTCGGCGCACGACCCGCTTCACGGATACGTCCCCGAAGGTCGCGACCTCGACGATGCGGAACAACTCCGCGACAAGGACCCGGGGAAGTACGTCGAAGAAGCGCGGTTGTCGATGGCGAAGCATTGCGAGGCGATGGTCGGTTTCCAGAAGGCTGGCTCTGAGGTCTTCGACTACGGAAACAACCTGCGGGGTGAGGCCCGCCTCGGTGGGTTCGACGATGCTTTTGCGTACCCGGGGTTCGTCCCTGCGTACATCCGTCCGCTGTTCGCCGAAGGCAAGGGACCGTTCCGCTGGGTGGCGCTCTCCGGCGACCCTGCCGATATCGCCGCGACGGATCGCGCCATCCTCGAACTCTTTCCAGAGGACCAGGCGCTGCATCGGTGGATTGGTCTCGCCCAAGAGCGGGTTCGATTCCAGGGACTTCCCGCCCGCATCTGCTGGCTGGGGTACGGCGAACGCGACAGGGCTGGCTTGGCTTTCAACGAACTCGTCCGATCGGGAAAGGTTTCGGCGCCCATCGTCATCGGGCGCGATCACCTCGACTCGGGTTCGGTGGCGTCTCCGTATCGGGAAACCGAGGCGATGCTCGACGGTTCAGACGCGATCGCCGACTGGCCAATCCTCAACGCTCTGCTGAACACCGCATCTGGCGCCGCGTGGGTTGCGGTGCATCACGGTGGTGGTGTCGGCATCGGCAAGTCGATCCACGCCGGTGCCCAGGTCGTCGCCGACGGAACCGCTCAGGGGGCGCTCCGCGTGCAACGGGTTCTCACCAACGATCCCGGCACCGGCGTGATGCGCCACGCCGACGCTGGCTACGAGATCGCCATCGAAGCAGCTCGGGAACGCGGAGTGCGGATTCCTATGAATGAGAGCTGAGGTCGTGGAACTTTCGGTGTCCTTGATGCCGTCGCCGGTTTCCGGTTTCCGGTTACCGGTTCGTGGGTTTGAACGGTTTACCGACACTGGGCAATCGGAAACCGGGAATGGTCAACCGGCGACCGGCGACCGGCGACCGGCGACCCAATGCTGATTACCGGTATTTCTCAACTCGTAACCAACTTCTCGGGCGTCCCCGGCGATCTCGGCATCATTCGCGATGCGGCGGTGGTGATCACCGACGACACCATTGCTTGGGTTGGTCCGGCGAGCGACATTCCTCGCATTCACCGCGATGCCGAAGTGTTCGATGTCGGGGGGCGGGCGGCGCTTCCGGGCTTCGTCGATGCGCACACCCACCTCGTGTTTGCCGGGGACCGCTCGGATGAGTTCGCACGCAGGCTGCGCGGGGAGTCGTACGAGCAGATCCTTGCCGGTGGAGGCGGCATCCACTCCACCGTCGCGGCGACGCGGGCGGCATCTCTTCTGCAATTGACCGCAGTATCACTAGCGCGCGCTCAAAGGATGTTGCGGTCCGGAACCACGACGGTCGAGGTCAAGTCGGGCTACGGATTGACCACCGACGACGAGGTGCGGATTCTCCAAGTTGCCGAAGGTCTCCAGGCCAGTGGAATCTCAGTGGTGCCGACATTCCTCGGTGCGCATGTCCCCGACCGCGGTGCCGACCGAGCAACGTATGTCGATCTCGTGATCGACGAGATGCTTCCCGCCGCCGCTTCTCACGCCGAGTTCTGCGACGTGTTCTGCGATCGCGGCGCCTTCACGGTCGATGATTCCCGCCGCATCCTCGGCGCCGCTGCTGGTCATGGACTCGGCATCCGGATGCACGCCGAGCAGCTCGCTCACACCGGAGGTGCTGCGCTCGCAGCCGAACTCGGTGTCGCATCGGCAGATCATCTCGACCACGCCACTCCCGAAGACGCTGCCGCTCTCGCTTCCGCCGGGGTGGTGGCCACACTGCTTCCCGCCTCCTCCTTTTCGATGCGTTCACCCCAAGCCCCGGGTCGGATGCTGTGGGATGCCGGCGTGACGGTGGCGCTCGCCACCGACTGCAATCCGGGAACCTCGAATGTGGAGAGCATGCCCCTGGTGATCGCCCTCGCTTGTCTCGAGATGGGCATGACTCCTGAGGAGGCGGTGTGGGCAGCAACGCTCGGCGGAGCGAAGTCTCTGCAACTCACCGATCGCGGCCGAGTCGCGTCAGGCTCCCTTGCCGACCTGGTGATCCTCGACGCCCCGTCATACGAGCACATCCCATATCGCCCAGGGACCGATCTGGTCTCCCGAGTGATGAAGGCAGGGGAGTGGGTGGGATGAAGTCGCCGGTCGCCGGTCGCCGGTCACGTCCGGCTCGGCGCCAATTGCCAATTGCCAATTGCAGGCTTCATCGGAGGCTTCGCCTCAGATGAAGCCCTATCTCACCCACGAGCACCCCATTCGCTTTGCGCACCGCGGGTCGCGCACTATGTGGCCTGAGAACACGATGATGGCCTTCCAGGGTGCGGTCGATCTCGGGTATCGCTACCTCGAGACCGACCTCCATGTGTCGCGTGACCAACGAGTCGTGTTGTTCCATGACGACTCGCTGGAGCGGCTTACCAACGGCAAGGGTCGCTTCTGGGATCACGACTGGGAGACCCTGCGGGCGCTCGATGCTGCACATCAGTTCGACAAGTCCGGGGGATATCCACAGCGCGGCCAGGGAGTGGTGATGCCCTTGCTCGAGGACGCACTCCGCGCGTTCCCGGATGCCCTCTTCAACCTCGATCTCAAGCAGCCGCGAATCGAAGCCGTGGTCGCCGACGAGATCGCCCGCCTCGGGGCTGAGGATCGGGTGTTGATCGGTTCCTTCTACGACGCCCGCATCCGTCGCTTCCGGGAGATCACGGAGGGCCGCATCGCGACGTCTGCCGGGCCGCGGGAGATCTCCCGGGCGGTGTCGGCATCGTACGCCCGTCGTGCCGCCGCCGGACCCTCCGACGTCCTTCAGGTTCCGGAGCGGCTTGCCACCAAGCGCCTGGTCGAAGCCGCCCATCGCGCCGACAGGCAAGTGCACGTCTGGACGGTGAACGATCCCGGAGCGATGCGCCGTCTCCTCGACATCGGAGCAGACGGAATCATGACGGATAGGCCGGATTTGCTGAACGAAGTGATGGGGCGAAAGTGAGTCTTCAGTCCTCAGTCTTCAGTCCTCAGCAAGACATGATGGACACCTCCCGTGTCTGGGACGCGTTCTGGCTGATGACTGATGACTGACGACTAATGGCTTTCCGGCTGGCGCCTGGCGCCTGGTGCCTGGTGCCTGTAAGAATCCCCCGCTATGTCTGAACGTCCTCTCGGTGTGATCGCCCGACTTCAGGTGCAGCGCGACCCGCTCAAGGAAAGAGGGGTCGGCTACGACCCTGCCGGGATCCTGGGTGTGGACGAAGCCGCGATCGGGCCGCAGGGCATGGTGGGACGCCACGGCGACGCCTGGGTGCTCGATGCCCACCACACGGCTCACCCGCGTAATCGCGCGGCGGGCCGTCGCGCGCTCTCGATCGGGTTCACCGGTCACTATGACCGCATGGCAGAGCGGTTCGGTTCGGCAGCCCTTGGTTGCGCAGGGGAGAACGTGATCGTGGCCAATGATGACCGGTTGATGGAGTCGGATCTCGCCGGGACGATCGTCATCTTGACCCCGGACGGTGACGTGGAGCTCCACCGCGCTCGTGTCGCCACTCCGTGCGCCGAGTTCACCTCGTGGATCAAGGGTCTCGACACCGTGCTGTCGCAGCGTGAGCAACCCGAGGACATCGCCTTCCTCGACGACGGAATGCGCGGTTACATTCTCGACGTCGCTCACCTCGAGTGGCCGATGACGGTGCGAGTCGGAGACAGAGTTGTGATGAGGGACAACCCTTGACCGAGACAAGCGAGAAGAAGCCGCGGCAGCGGCTCAACGCCAACTACTGGCGGCTGTGGACCGCAAGCGTCATCAGCAACCTTGGCGACGGAGTCGGGGTGATTGCCTATCCATGGCTGGCATCGGCCATCACTCGCGACCCGGTGCTCATCGCGCTGATCGCCGTGGCGCAGCGCCTTCCGTGGCTCTTCTTCACACTTCCCGCTGGAGTCATCACGGATCGCGTGGATCGGCGCAAGATCATGGTGGCCATGGATACGGTGCGCGCCGCACTCACCGTGGTCATCGCGATCGCGGTTCTCGGTGCCGAGAGTGATCTCCCGACGCCAGAGGCGATCGCCAGCGGAGCCGCGGTCTCCAGCAACATCAGCCTCTATCTGGTCCTCTTGATTTCGGCATTGTTCATGGGCATGGCTGAGGTGCTGCGCGACAACTCGGCTCAGAGCTTCATGCCGTCGCTGGTACCCGCGGATCAACTAGAGCGTGCCAACGGAAACATGTGGGGGGCGGAGATGGTGATGAATTCGTTCATCGGTCCTCCGCTTGGCAGCGTGCTTCTCGGTATCGGCTTTGCTCTGCCGTTCTTCCTCGACGCCGGATCGTTCGCCGTCGCCGCGGGATTGGTGTTCCTGATCACCGGCGAGTTCAAGTCGCGTCGCAAGACCGTCGCACAGGCGGGTGCTCGCGTGGACTGGAAGGGTGAGATCAAGGAAGGTTTCCTCTGGCTGTGGAAGCACCCGGTGCTGCGGCCGATGGCGATCATCCTCGGTCTGCTCAACGCCCTGGGAATGATGGTGTTCTCCACCTTCATCCTCTTCGCCCAGGAGAACCTCGACCTCGAGACCGGACTGTTCTCCGGCGTGATGCGACCAGTGGCGGACTTCTTTGGTGCCGATACCGTGGCGGCCTTCATCTTTTCAGTACTCATGATGTCCGGGGCGATCGGCGGGGTGCTGGGCAGCGTGTTCGCTCCGAAAGTCGCAGCGCGGATGGGCAAGGGCCCAGCGCTCTCCATGACCATCGCGTTCGGGGGAATCACCTCGGCGATCATCGGGATGTCGACCCGGTGGTGGGTCGTGTTCCTGATGTTTGTGGTCGGGACGTTCACCTCGATCGTGTGGAACGTGATCACCGTTTCGTTCCGCCAGACCATCATCCCCGACGAGTTGCTCGGTCGGGTGAACTCCGTCTACCGGTTCTTCGGATGGGGGATGATGCCGATCGGATCCATCATCGGTGGAGTGATCGTGGCGATCTTCACCCCGCTGGTGGGGCGTTCCGACGCGTTGCGGTGGCCATTCTTCATCACCGCGATCATCTACGGGATCCTTCTCGTCTACGCGATACCGCGTCTGTCCTCCGTCCGCCTCGAGGTGGCGCGTGCCGAGGGTGTCGCCGCCAGGGCGATCGATCGCGAGGACACTCGCGACGCCATCGCCGAATCAGGAATCGGTGGCGTGCCTCCGGATGATGTAAGCGAATAGGCACGAGGTCCGAGGCACGAGCCAGACCCGAGCGCCGTCGTCGCGGACTCAGGTAGCGGGACTGATGAAGGACGAGTTTCGGCCTGCAAGACGCCGCGCTACGAAGGGAGGTCGAGGATCAGAGCCAGGGTGTCTCGGACTTGAGCGAGTGCGAAAGGGCCGATGTTGCCTCGGACTCGCTCGACCCGCTCGGTGGAGACTGCCCTGATGTGCTGACACTGAGCGGCCGAGGTTTGCCGCAGACCGTTGTTCGGGTCGGGTTCGATCACAACCTCGGACCCGAAACGACGAATGGTTGTGGTGAGCGGGACGACCTGGATCACCCTGGGTGAAGCGTCGAGAATGCGCTGGGCAGTTGCTACCACCGCGGGGTGGCGAAATCCCGCTTCGGCTCCGGCAGGGACACCCAAATCGAGATCGACGATGTCACCTGAGTTCGGCATCGAGCCACGCAGCTTCTTCGGTGGAGGGGTGCGATTGCAGTTCCTCCCCGATCCGGTCCTGGCGTAGACGCCGAACGGCCAGAGCGACCGTCTCGCCCACCGTCGTGCCCATTTCACCAGCGAGCCGCTTCAGCTCCTCATGGGTGGTGCCATCAATCCGGACGCTCGTACTGTGCATGCAATTCAGCATACATACGGAACCAGTGCATGTGAAGGCTACCGGGTGGTCGGCCCCGGAGGCGTCTCACCCCACCGCGACGAACGTGATCTCGGGGAGGTCATCTGCGGCGACCGACCAGGTGTCACCGCCGTCGACGGACTGGTAGACCGTGCCGTTCTCGTCGCCGATGAGTGCCGTTTCGCCATCGATGGCGACACATCCCGTGTTGACGTTGGTCGAGAACCACTTCGGCAATCCGTTACTGCACCGCGTGAATCCGCTGACCTCGAGATCGGTCCGGTACACCGCAGCGCGACCCCCGGCAAAGGAAGTCGCCACCGACACCAACACTCGTTTCCCTGAAATCGCCACGGCCCGGCAGTAGTCACCGTGGAGTCCGTCGGTGTGGAACTCCCAGGTGTTCGCCCCGTCGCGGGTCACGGCAAGTCCCTGGGCAGTGGCGGCGAAGGCGAGTCCGGGAACAGTTGGGTGCGCCTTGACCTGGTGCACGTCGGCGTCGATGTCCATCGTGTCGCTCCAGGTCGAATCGTCAGACATGGCGCGGACGATTCCCCCGACGTGAACGTTCACATACATCGTGCCGTCGGGGCCGCGGTCGATCGTGCGAACGTCGGGCGGTCCGTCCCACGGCGTGTACCACTCGTCGCGTCCCGGTGCCGCATCGAACCCGGCGTCACGGGTGACTCTTCCCGTCGCCGGGTTCATCCGGTAGAGCCCGGCTTCAGCGGTTCCGAGGAGGATTGCGTCAGTTACCGGCAGCGCCCAGTTGATGTGCTCCGGCACGCTGGGTTCGAGGGTCTTGCGACCACGGTGGAGCCGTACTCCGTCGGTGAGGACCCACTCATCTGCAATGGCGTCGACTCGCTCGCCGGGAAACTGCACGCTCCGCTTCGGCAGCGACCACAGCCCGTCGACAGTGCCGACGCGGATCATGATCCGGGGTACTTCACCCCGCACGAGTGGTCGGGGCAGTAGCCCCTCGGGTTCTTGTGGAGGTACTGCTGGTGGTAGTCCTCGGCGTAATAGAAGGCGCCGAGCGGCTGGATCTCGCTGGTGATCGGTCCCATACGCACCTTGGTCAGCTGCTCCTGGAAAACGTCACGGCTCCGCTTCGCCGCATCGAGCTGGGCATCCGTGGCCGTGTAGATCGCGGAGCGGTACTGCGTCCCCCGGTCGTTGCCCTGACGCATTCCCTGGGTCGAGTCGTGGCGCTCCCAGAAGACCCCGAGCAGCGTGTCGTAGGTCACCTTGGCTGGGTCGAATGCGACCAGCACCACTTCGGCGTGACCGGTGCGACCTGAACAGACCTCTTCATAGGTCGGGTTGGGTGTGAACCCGCCGGCATAACCGACCGCAGTGCTGTACACGCCGGGGGTCTCCCAGTAGTCCTTTTCCGCGCCCCAGAAACAGCCCAGGGCAAAGACCGCAGTCTCGACTCCTGCGGGGAAGGGGGCCTTGAGCTTTGTCCCGAGGACGGCGTGCTTTTCCGGAACCGGCATGTGGAACGACCGCCCCTTGAGGGCATCATCAGCGGAAATCATGTCTGACTTGGTGAACATGGGGGTATCAACGGACCGCAGGGTCAAGGTGTTCCGGGAAAGTCTTCAGTCTTCAGTCCTCAGTCTTCAGTCAGAAACTCGGACCGCCTGATGCTCTCGATCACCGAACTTGCGCTCTGGCTGATGACTGATGACTGAAGACTAAGGCTCATGGCAAGAGACCACTGACTGAACACCCACTATCCGTCGCGTTTCTTGCGCTTCCTCACAATCGCCCACGCGATTCCCGCTCCGATCACTGCTGCCAGCGTGGCGCCGGAGATCAGGGGGACTGGCTGGGTGAGGCGTTTGGCCAAGGTGACGCGACGGCGGAACTCGAGGATCGGCCATCCGCGCTTCTCAGCGGTCTCTCGCAGTTCCCGTTCCGGGTTGATGGCGTGGGGATGGCCGACGAGTTCGAGCAGTGGCAGGTCGGTGACGCTGTCCGAGTAGGCGAAAGAATCGGCGAGGGAGATGCCCTCGGCGGCGGCGATCGCTCTGACCGCATCCGCCTTGGCTGGTCCGTAGACGTACCGTTCGACCTCACCCGTGTACTTCCCGTTCTCATCGACGCGGGCCTGGGTGGCGATCACGTTGGGAACACCGATGTAGCGCCCGAGGGGACGCACGACCTCTTCGGGTGACGCCGACACGATGTACACGAGACGCCCAGCCCGAACGTGCTCGTCGATGAGGAAGAGCGCTTCCGCATAGACGAGCGGCGCAACGACCTCTTCGAGTGCCTCTTCGACGATGCGCTCGACCTCGGCGCGGTCCCATCCCTTAGTGAGCGACAGCATTGCTTCGCGGGCTCGATCGAGCGACTCCTGATCGGCGCCGAAGAGCAGATACATCAACTGGCCGATCGCGGCGCGCATCAGCGTCCGCCTGCCCAGCATCCCCGCCTTGTACAGCCGACCGCTGAAGGCGAGCGTCGAGGACTTTGCGATCACGGTCTTGTCGAGGTCGAAGAACGCCGCTTCTGTCAT
>JBBTKD010000167.1:25122-28865 GCA_038059105.1 Actinomycetota bacterium
CGGTATCCCGGTGATCGTTCCCTCGCCGATCTCGTCACCGACGGGGTTCGGCGCCCCGATCTCGAGCCGCGTGATGGTGTTGCAGTGTTGCGCAATGGCGGCGTGGCACCGCAAGACGCGGCAAGGGTGGTGGAGGCATTGCTCGAGGCGTACCCGACGGTGGTGGTGCGGCTTCCGCCGCGGCCCCGACCGGTTGGACTTCCGTTCCCGGTGGTCCCGGTGCGGTTGCTGATTCCTGGGGAGCTGTATCCGATGGGCGAGCATCCCGGGGTGTTCCAGGCGACGCCGGCGTTCGTCCGAATGCCAGCCGATGGAGTGCGGCTCCCGGTGCCGCACCCGGTGACGGTCGCCGGGCTTCTGCGGGGTCGGCGACCTCCGGCGCGGGATCGTTGGATCGCAGCGTGGCGAGCCGTGTGGAGGTTCCCGTGGGATCGGTGAGCCGCATCGTCGATCGCATCGTCGCCTCCGGTGTTCCGTTGCGTCGCTCGGAGGTGACACGAGCTGCCGCGGTCTTCGCCGCAGAAGAGGCGCCGCTCGATCCCACGGCCGCCGCGATCGCCGTCGATGAACTGGTGGGGCTGGGGCCGCTAGAGCCGCTTCTCGCCGATGCGTTGGTCACGGACATCCTGGTGAATCGCCATGACGAGGTGTGGGTGGAGCGTGGCGGTGCTCTGCTGCGAACCGGTGTCGCGTTTTCCGGTCCCGAAGCGGTGGTGGCTGCGGTGGAACGCGTCATCGCACCGCTCGGACTCCGACTCGACCGGGCATCACCCGCGGTCGATGCCCGGCTTCCCGATGGCTCACGGCTCCATGCCGTCATCCCACCTGCTTCGGTCGACGGTCCCGTCGTGGCCGTACGGCGTTTCCGCACCGCGATGACGACCCTCGACGACCTGGTCGCTGCTGGAGGGATCGATCACACAGGAGCCGCGCTCCTTGCAGACGCAGTGCATGAGCGACGCAATGTGTTGGTCTGCGGCGGCACCGGATCGGGCAAGACGACGTTGCTGAACGTGCTCTCCGCGGAGATCCCATCCGAGGAACGGGTGGTCACCGTCGAGGATGCCGCCGAGTTGCAGTTGCGTGGCCATGTGGTGCGACTCGAAGCCCGTCCACCGAATGCCGAGGGCGCCGGAGAGATCACCCTGCGAACCCTGGTGCGCCAGGCACTGCGGATGCGTCCCGATCGGATCGTGGTCGGCGAGGTACGCGGAGCAGAGGCGTTCGATCTCATTCAGGCGATGAGCACCGGTCATGCAGGATCGATGGGCACCGTTCACGCCAATGGTCCCGATGAGGCGTTGTGGCGACTGGAGACGCTGGCGCTGTCCGGCGATTCCCGGATACCGGAGGTGGCGGTGCGGCGGATGCTCCTCTCGGCAGTCGAGGTCATCGTTCACCTTGAGCGACGCGGTGGGAAACGCCGCGTGGTGTCTGTGGTGCGCGTCGAACAAGAACGTACCCGGGTGGTGTGGGAATGGTGACGGCAGCGCTCGCCGCGCTTGGCATCGTGGCCGGAGTGCCGATTCCGCTGGTGGCAGCCGGGTGGGCGGCGGCGGCGCATCCGACGATGGCGCTCGCCGGGATCGTGGGGTACTGCGGTTGGCTGGTGTGGCGGAAGCGTCGTTCCCGATCCGGTCCCGACGATGAGGCCGGGTTTCTGCAGAGTCTGAGCGCCGAGTTGACCGGAGGTGCCTCGCTTCGGTCGGCGCTCGTCGCAGCCGCCGATCGTACTGACCGCCTCCCGCTTCATGACGCAGCGCGAGCCGCCGCAGTGGGAATGCCCACTTCGCGGGTCGCTGTATTGCTCGGATCGGCGCTCCCGGTGAATGGGCGGATGACGGCAGCCGCGTGGTTGCTCGCCGCAGAGAGCGGAGGGCCCGCCGCGTCAGTCATCCAGTCACTCGCGGTGCGAGCGGCGCGCCAGGGGGAGTTGATTCGGGAGCGACGATCCCTCACCGCCCAGGCTCGGGCATCGGCGTGGGTGGTGGCCGGACTTCCCGCGATCCTTCTGTTGGGCACGGTGGTGTCAGGCCGACTCGACGCCGACGGCGATCCCGCACTCGGTTTCATCGTCTTCGTCGGAGTCACGCTGCAGGCGATGGGGGTCGCCGTCGTGGTTGCGATGGTGCGGCGGGCGGATCGATGACTGCGTTGTTGATGGCGACGGTTGTCGGGTTGGCGGCGATGCGGCGCGGAACCCGTCAACCAGAGACCGTCGCTGCGGCCGTGTGGGGGACGCTGGTTCATCCGCTGCCGACCGCCGCCGCGCTCATCTCTATCGCGGCCGCTCGCAGGTGGCGTCGTGCGAGTGCGATGAGTCTGCGTTCTCGCGACGCCGACGCGGACATCGTGCTGCTTGCCGATCTCGTCGCCCTGGGCGTCGCATCGGGTAAGACGGTGCGCGGTGCGCTCGAGGCAGCACGACCTCACCTCCATCCCGACCTTGGGCTCGAGGTCGACGCTCTCGTGGCGCAGATGGATCGTGCTGGTTCGGCACCCGCGTTGGTGCGCGTCGGTGGCCGGCTCGCCGACCTCGGCCGCGTCGTCGCCGCTGCGGTGACGTCGGGTGCTCCAGTGGTGGCCGCGATCACGGCCCATGCCGATCGGGAGCGTCATACCCGCCACGCCGCGAGCATCACCGCAGCTCGGCGTCTGCCGGTACGCCTGCTGCTTCCCCTCGCGCTCCTCATCCTCCCCGGGTTCGTGGTGCTTGCCGTGGGACCCGCACTGCTCCAAGCGCTGGCGCGACTCGCCCCCATCCCCTGAACGAAGGAGTCATGTCATGCGATCAGAATCGGGACAAGCCACCGCCGAATACGCCCTCGTCATCGTTGCAGCCGCCATCGTTGCCCTCGCCTTGATTTCCTTTGTCGCGGGCTCCGACGTGCTGCCCTCGTTCTTCGAGGCCGTGGTAAACCGGGTACGCGGGTTTGCGACGCAAGGCTGATCGGGGGAGCGCTGCAGTGGAGTTCGCCCTCGTCCTTCCTCTCGTCCTCTTGGTGCTGCTCACGGTCGTCGAGGTGGCTGTCGTCGCCAGGGTGCAACTCGAGGTGAGCCATGCGGCGCGCGAGGGAGCACGCGAGGCGGCGGCGTCGCCGGACATCGAACGAGCCGTTGCCGCGGTACGCCGGGCTCTACCGGCCGATGCTGCGGGACGAGCCCGGGTGTCGGTGTCGCGGGAGCACGTCGTCGGCGGAGCTGCCGAGGTGGTGGTGCGGCTCCGTCATCGCGTGGCTGCTCCGTTGTTCGGCGGCTTCGACGTCGTGCTGGTGGCTCGAGCCGTCATGCGCGTCGAACGATGAGCGAACGAGGCAGCGCCGCGGTGGCATTGCTCGGGGTGATCGCGGTGGCGCTCGTCCTCGCTGTTGGTCTCGCCGCTGTTGGCACCTGGTTGCGCGCTCGCACCGAAGCGAACGCCGCTGCTGATGCCGCCGCACTCGCCGCGGCACCGGTGACCTTTCTGCCATTTGGTGCGAAGGGAACACCAGCCGAAGAGGCGGCCCGGTTTGCCGCGATCAACGACACCCGCCTGGTGTGGTGTGTCTGTCCTCCGGATCCGTCGTGGGAACCACGGACGGTGGAGGTCGAGGTGGAACGAGAGGTCGAGATCTGGCCGCTGGGTACTTTCGTCGTGAAAGGAAGAGGAAGAGCGGAGTTTGTACCAGCGCTCTTGTTGGAGGGAGCTCAGGGTTCCTGATGTCTCGCGGCGAGGGTGGATGGCAGATGGCAGATGGCAGATG